>JAAUSF010000242.1 GCA_012033255.1 Cyanobacteria bacterium RU_5_0 | reverse complement strand
CGATCGCCTTCGTTGCGTCTCCGTATTCTCCAAACTCCCGGAGAAAAAAATTGCAATGGCTGATTGAGCAAAGCAAAGACATTCAGCTTCAACCCAGTCAACTTTTGCGATCAGAAGGAGAGCCAGCAGATTGCGTATTCGTGCTGCTAGAAGGTAGATTGCACCTGACTCAACGAGTTGGCAACCAAGACATAGTATTGAAACAGCACGACACTCCTGCCATCTTCGGCGAAGTTCCCCTCCTCATGGGAGTTTCCCATTTCTGGGCCAGCGGACGAGCCATCACCGCCTGTCACATCCTAGAACTCAGCGCAGAAACCTTCTGGAAATTCATGGGACTGTGCCCCACCGTCGCCACAACCGTTCTACGAGATATGGTGGCACGAATGCAAGAAGTCCAAATTTTGGCACAACATCGAGAACGGCTCATTTCCCTTGGCACCCTAGCCGCAGGTTTAGCTCACGAACTCAACAACCCCGCCTCAGCCGCTCGTCGGGCAGCCCGCGAATTGCGGCAAGTGTTCCCCATCCTACAGACCCAAACCCTCAAACTGACCCACAAATCTCTAACAGACGAACAGCAAGAATTTCTCACCGCCCTGCAACAAGAGGCGATCGCCCGTGCCCAAAACGCTTCCCCCCTCGACCCACTCACCCAGAGCGATCGGGAAGACCAGATCATGGATTGGATGGACAACCACACCATTCAAAACAGTTGGCAACTCGCCTCAAACTTCGTCAACGCCGGACTAGACAGCCAATGGCTTGACCAAATCCCCGATCGATTAGACGAACAATGCCTTCAGGAAATTTTGATATGGCTCGACGCGACATTAACCGTCGTCGGATTGTTACACACCCTCGGACATAGCACCGAACGAATTCACCAACTCGTCGAAGCCGTTCAAGACTACTCCTCCCTTGATTCAGTCGATCTTCAACCCACCGACATCCACAAAGGCTTAGAAAACACACTGACCATTCTCGGACATAAACTCAAACGAGGTGTCACCATCATTCGCTCCTACGCCAACAACTTGCCCCCCGTGTTATCTCACAAATCCGAATTAGAGCAAGTTTGGATGAACATCATCGACAACGCGATCGACGCCGTTCTAGATCGCTTCAACAACACTGCTCACATTCAATCGACCGTCGCCTTACATACCAACCCTGTCATCATTCCCACCGCTTGGCAAAGCACCATCAATCAATCCTTCCGCACTGAACAACAACAGCCAACCATCTGGATACACACACGCTGCGAAGCCGATCGCGTACTTGTTGAAATCGCCGACAACGGCATTGGTGTTCCACCTGAAGTCCAGCCCCACATCTTTGAACCCTTCTTCACCACAAAAGGAGTCGGAAAAGGCACCGGACTCGGACTCAACACCAGTTACAAAATTGTCGAACGCCACGGAGGAGACATTCGCGTCATCTCCCGCCCCGGTGATACCTGCTTCCAAATTCGCCTTCCAACTCACGGCTAATTCCAAATCGTCCAACGAAAACCAAATCCCAACGAGTAAATTCCACCTGTAAATTTTCTGTTGATAGATTCGTGAGGTTGGGGCAATCCCGGCGTGGTTGCCCTAGGGTTGGGCAATCCCGGCGTGGTTGCCCTGGGGTTGGGGCAATCCCTGTGTGGTTGCCCTAGGGTTGGGGCAATCCCTGTGTGGTTGCCCTAGAGTTGAGGCAATCCCTGTGTGGTTGCCCTAGAGTTGAGGCAATCCCGGCGTGGTTGCCCTGGAGTTGGGGCAATCCCGGCGTGGTTGCCCTGGTTGAGAGGGCAGACACGTGGGTCTGCCCCGACCAATTGTAAAACCAACAAAAAATTTACAGGTGGAATAAATTATCACAATGATTGATCACCCTACTAGCACTATAGATCAAACGAGATTCTGTGTTAAAACAAGCTAGTGGCATCGCCACAGGCAAGAACCATTCCAAAGTGCTAGAGCTTCAAATCGCCTGTCACTCAACTCAACCCATCATTTATCTGATATTCACCCATGTTTATCGGGGCAACAGGATTCAACCCGCCGATCGATACACCCTCCCCAACCCTTCCACATCTGAGAATTTTAGTCGTGGAAGATGATCCAGTCATGCAGTTAGGCCTGAAACACCTCCTGGAAGACCATCCCCAACTCACGATCGTCGGACAAGCCAGCGATGGGTACTCCGGCATCGACAGCGCTCTCAAACTCAAACCCGATCTAATTGTGATGGACATCGGACTCCCACAACTAGACGGCATCGCCGCCACCCAGCAAATTAAATCCAAACTACCAGACGTTCGGATCGTCATGCTCACATCACACAACACCGAGCATGAAACGATCGCCGCCCTCTCCAGTGGAGCCGACGCTTACTGCATCAAAGGCATTGGCATCGAACGATTATTAACCGCTATCACCGTTGTCCAGGAAGGTGCCATTTATCTCGACCCGCAAATTGCCCGTCGCGTCCTCGACAAACTCCAACCTCCATCACCCGCCGTCAAAAACGCTAAAGCCCAATTGTTATCCCCCCGCGAACTAGAAGTACTGAAACTAATTGTAGAAGGACGCAGCAACCCCGAAATTGCCGAAACCCTCTTCCTCAGCCTCAGCACCATCAAAGCCCACATTCGTAGCATCATGAACAAACTAGCCGTAGACGATCGAGTTCAAGCTGCCGTCGTCGCACTGCGATCGGGATTAATTTAGTACCGCTATTGCTCAGGCGAATTGTCCATTCGCTTTGATACTCCCCGGCGTGAACGCACGGGGATTTTTCTCTCTACAAACATGAGTGCGAGTGCTGAGAGATTTTTTGACCACAGTGCCACATTGAGAGCATTCTTGGCTTGTCCCGTTGGGCGTTACAGCAACGGTGATTTTGCCTCTTCACCAGTCATTCATCGTCCCCGAAATCCCCCAATTCTGGAGACTTTGACGGTAGCGTAGATAGGAGTAATCTAAAATCGCAAATCAAAAGTCTGATCATGAGCTATTGCCTCAATCCATCTTGCCGGAAACCTCATAATCCTGACAACGCCAAATTTTGTCAAACCTGCGGGTGGAGGCTGCTGTTAGATGGACGCTATCGGGCACTCAAGCTGATTGGTCAAGGTGGGTTCGGTCGCACATTCCTTGCCGTAGACGAAACACTCCATCCTATCCCCTTATCCCCTCATCCCCCCCCCTCCTCACCCGCCCTTTGTGTCATCAAACAACTCTTCCCTCGTCAACCGGGAATTGATTCAGACAAGGCAGTCGCTCTTTTTCGTCAGGAAGCTGAGCGATTAGCAGAATTAGGACAGCATCCGCAGATTCCTGCACTGTTAGCGCATTTTGAGTTGGAAGATGCTCAATACTTGGTGCAAGAATTTATCGATGGTCAAAACTTGGAGGAGGTGTTGACACAGGGGAGCGTGTTTAGTGAAGCGCAGATTCGAGAGTTATTGACCGATCTACTGCCCGTATTACGCTTCATTCATAGCCATCAAGTGATCCATCGGGATATTAAGCCAGAGAACATTATTTTGCCCCGGACTGGAGATCACTATGCTTTAGTGGATTTTGGAGCATCCAAATATGTCACAGAGACAATTCCAGCCCGAACAGGGACAGTGATTGGTAGCGCGGGCTATGTGGCTCCGGAGCAGGCGATCGGCAAAGCGGAATTTGCCAGCGATCTCTACAGTCTCGGTGTCACTTGCATTCACTTATTAACGGGGCTACACCCGTTCGATCTGTATTCAGTCAGCGAGGATGCTTGGATATGGCGGCAGTATTTATCTCGACCCATCAGCAGTTCACTTCGCCGCCTATTAGACAAGCTGCTCCAGCGAGCGACCAATCAACGCTATCGCACAGCCGCACAAGTTCTCCAAGATCTTCGAGTCGAGCCAGAATCACCGTCGTCCATCTCCAAGCCTTCAACCGTAAAGCAACGCCATCAACCCACTGATTTAGAATCGTGGCATTGTACTCAAACACTGGCTGGGCATGAAGGTGAGGTGACAGCGATCGCCATCAGTCCATATGGACGTATCCTTGCCAGTGGCAGCCGCGATCGATCGATCAAATTTTGGAGTTTAGAAACCGGAGAATTGTTGCATACATTTGCTGGACGATCGTTCTGGTTCCGCGACGGACATGGAGATGCAATTACAGCATTGGCATACAGCCCAGATGGACAAACCCTGATCAGCAGCAGTGCCGATGGCACGATCAAATGGTGGGATTTATTCAGCAAAACGTTAATCACAACTCTGCCTGCACATGGTTGGGGGATTTCAACAATCGTTCTTAGTTCTGATGGCTATTTGTTAGCCAGTGGTGACAGCGATGGATTGATTCAACTGTGGGATTTGGACACAGAAGAATTGGTAGTGAACTTGGCGAAACACCAAAATCAGGTGACAGCCCTCGTGATAGATTCTGGAGGTCACACGTTAGTTAGCAGTAGCTATGACGGCACTATTTGCCTATGGGAGTTGCAAACCGACGACTTAATTAAAACCCTGAAAGCCCATCCCGATCGCGTCAATACGATCGCCCTTACGCCGGATGGTCGCACTCTGATTAGCGGCAGTCGCGATCGAACGGTAAAACTCTGGGATTTGGATTACGGCGAACAACTCAAAGTGCTGGCGGCTCACCGTGATGCCGTTAATAGCGTTGCCATCGATCCAACTGGACAAATTTTCGCGAGTGGCAGTGAAGATAGCACGATAAAACTGTGGGATCTAGAAACAGGCGATCGACTCTGCACCGTGCGACATTCGTGGGCAGTTAATGCGATCGGGTTTAGTCCCGATGGAAAACTCCTGGTTAGTGGAAGCGCAGACGAGACGATCAAAATCTGGCAACGCAAAGCTTCCTAAATTCCAACAAACCCTTTCAACAAATAGAACTAATGTTAGAGGCTAATTAATCGTTCAACTCTCTAGGCTGAAATTGTGAGATTCCATCCAAACAGGAGAAGTTATGAACAATACCATTTGATGGCTCTAATCCTGAGCATATTTCTGATTTTGTTGATCGCCCCTTTCTCGGCTCTTGCACCCGTGATGCTCATTGCAGTCGTTTCAATCTTAGGCTGGATAGGTTGGACATTAATAAAGC
>JAAUSF010000241.1 GCA_012033255.1 Cyanobacteria bacterium RU_5_0 | reverse complement strand
CGAATGATCTTGAGATCGATCTGAAATACTCCTGTACGCGAACTGCTACCAATTCAGATAATTCTTTTCAGATCCTCAAACACTTTGTGGCGCAAGCGGATGCCAGATACCCATATCCGGATATGTCACCGGATCGCGATACCGTAGCACGGCATGCGTGCCCCTACAGGATTGACATACTTATCCACCAACATCAGCAGGAAATTTTCCAGATTTTCCGATGATCCGCCCAACCAATATTGAAAGCTGAGCATGAAATTTCGGGCATCCTGCGCCTTGTCGATCGGCAAATATTTCAGCACCTTCGGCAAAGTTTGCAGCAATTTCAGCATCCCATCCTGGAACGACGACCCCGATTTTTCCTTGCGCTTCCGCATGAATTGAGCGATCGCACTTTTTGACTGTCCCAATTGTGCCATTGAGAAGCTACCCATTTTGTTGAGGCGCATCACCTGTGGCATCGAGGGAAACACAACCGCCACATCTAAGCGATCGCGATGAGGTTCCACCACCGCCACCACCTTTTCTGCCAATTCTTCAATGAAGATCAGCGAGGCGATGAAGATATTAGCCTGAGCGATATCCTGCTGAAACGTTTCGCAATTTTCAGGGCTACGAAGTTCTTCCAAGAGATAGCCACTGATCTCGATCGCTAAATTGGGGTTGTGTTGATTAATCGAACGAACTGCCGCCGAGAGAGAACTTTGGTATTGCGGCTCCAACACGACATAGACCACCTTGATCAGCGATCGCCCTTGTAGGTTGTCGGGTGCGATGTGCCTGATGGCGGGCTTGACGTGAGTGAACATGCGGTTAGGCTCCTTTCAAAGGCTGTCAGCAATCAGCAAAACCGCTATCAGAGATCAGCCACGATCGACAGATCGAATACGCTAAACAGCAGGTTAAAAAATGGGGTCATCCCGTTGAGAATTGATACCCCAATTGCTGAAAGCTGGATACTGACCTCTGATAGCTCGATAGTGTTACATGAGTGTTTTTACCAGAAAACCCTTACCACATGGGCAATTGGGCGAACATCTGACACAATTTGATATAAAAACCGAGATATTTTTTTACAATCCTTGACAAAATAAAAAGCAATTACTCTAATTTTTGTTAAATTGTCTGAATCTGTCCTGATGTCCTTTCAACTCAACCACAAAGACACAAAGACACAAGACACAAAGCTAGGACAATCGTTTTAACGGTCTTGATGTCTCAGTGTCTCTGTGGTTCAACATTGCCTGAAATTTGCTTTCACGGCGATTCACAGCAGATTTTATGCAATTGATCAAGCAGAAACAATTACCACCTGTAAATTTTTTATTGATTTTGCCATCGGTAGGGGCAGACACATTGGTCTGCCCTCTCAGCCAGAGTAACCCCGCAGGGATTGCCCCTACCCCATGCCATCCCTCAACAGAAAATTTACAGGTGAAACAATTAGACAGGTGGAACAATATAGAAACGATCGCAGTTAACTATTGAGATTAATCGTTATAAACCTGAAATTAAGCATTAGAAACTAAATACCTATGACACCTGTTGATATTTTGATTCTCTCGAATGGTCCTGGTGAACTGACCACCTGGGTTAGACCGGTCGTGAGAGCCTTGCGTCAACACATGGGAGACGATCGCGATCGCGTCCGCATTTCCCTCGCTTTGTCACCTTGCCCCAACGCGAGCGGTCGCGAAGTCGAAATTGCTCAACGGTATCCGGAAATCGATCGCATTCAAGCCACTAATCACTTCTTCCCCTTTTTGCTTTGGGGCAAAACGGCTGAGAACTGGGACTGGCACGATCGCGGCGTTGTTCTTTTCTTAGGGGGCGATCAACTGTATCCCGTTATTATCGGCAGACGCTTAGGTTACCGAACCGTAATCTACGCCGAATGGGAAGCCCGTTGGCATTCATGGATCGATCGCTTTGGTGTAATGAAGCCAGAACTCGTCGATCGCATTTCTCCCAACTATGCTCATAAGTTCACCATCGTTGGCGATTTGATGGCAGATGTAGGGAAATGGCGAGATGACGAGAATTCAGCTTCACTCGCTCCCTCAACCTTCAACACCCACCCCTTGACCCCCTCATCCCCTCACCCCCTCATCGGTCTTCTACCAGGTTCCAAACCCGCCAAACTGGCGCAAGGAATGCCAATGGCGGTGGCGCTGGCTCAAGCAATCCAGGCACACTATCCAACTACTCGGTTTGTGATTCCGGTGGCTCCAACCTTGGATCTCACTACACTGCTCCGATTTGCTGATCCTAATCAGAATCCGATGGCTCAACAGTTTGGCGGAATAATACCCCATCTGGTGATAAACGGCGATCGACCTGTTTTAGAAACGGAAAAAGGGACTCAAATTGAGTTATCGACAGAGTTTCCGGCGCATGAGTTACTGGCTCAATGCACGCTTTGCTTAACGACGATCGGAGCTAACACCGCAGAATTAGGCTCTTTGGCAGTACCGATGATTGTGCTAATCCCCACGCAGCAATTGGATGCGATGAGAGCATGGGATGGCATACCAGGACTGTTAGCTAACCTACCAGGCGTAGGCGCTAATTTGCAAAATTAATTAACTGGTGGTTTCTCCGCAAGCCACGATTGTTGGCATGGCCCAATATTTGGGCCGGAGAAGCGATCGTCCCTGAACTGATTGGAGAACTGTCTCCTGAACAAGTGGCAAATCGTGTTCTCGACTATCTCAATCATCCGGAAAAACTAGAGCAAATGCGATCGCGCTTACGTCAGGTTCGGGGGCAGCCCGGAGCCGCGCAAAAACTCGCTCAGTTGGTGCGAGATGCCGCTTATCAGTAAACTCGTAGCTATCTGCTATCCGTTATCGGCTTAACGACCTGTGACAAAGCTACCTTGGATCTCGCTGGCGATTCTATTTGTGGCATACACCACCTTCAGCCGATTTCTTTCGCGCTTCCAAATGACCTGGCTAGGATGGGGAATCGTTCTAGCGTTAACGCTATTTCAGGCACTCTTGCTGACGACACTATTCGAGCGGCTTAGAATTCTGGCTGGACGATGGCTGCGATCGGATGTTGGCTATTTCACGTTGATTATCCTGATTTCATTGGGAGTGACGATCGCGCTCGTCTGGTTTAGGACATTCGGCTATTTTTTGGTGATTATAACTGCCGAAATCCTGGTTCGGCTAGATCTACAAGATGCAGAATTCAATCGATTTCAGGCGCTCATTATCCTGACCTTTTTTTCCCTGAGCGGCTTGGCGGCCGGATGGGCGAGTTCACACCTAATGACTCAAGACCACCTGAAATGAAAACGAAAAAAGCAGCCTTGGGGGGGCTGCCTTTACTCATACATGAGGTGCATGAGGAGCTGTTAACCCTAGAGTACGGTGAGTCAACAGGTTTCTCAGTGAGGTTACAAATTTTGATACGAGCTTCTTACCTGATAGAGTGCTAAGGACGGGGGACTGAGGAATAGGATTAGACAGAGTTAATTGCACATTCTGTGGGATGGGCATCTTGCCCGTCCGGACGGGTGTTTGCAAACCCAATCTTGGCTTCGTTAAACAGGTTTTTGGGAACCCAGAGAGATGTATCAAAGTCAGGTGAAATAACGATCGGACTTACTCGAAACTTTCTCAATTTGTGGCGCAAGACCCCCCTAACGCGCAAAGAAGTTTTCGATAATTCCCCCGATCGCTTGTTGTCGTGGAGAGTTGTGAAGCACCGAACTTCCATCTTTGGGAACAAGCGGTCTTTTGAGGAGGGAGCGTAAGTCCTACGGCAAGTTATTGATCATGTCTCAAGAGGACTCTCCCATGTCTCACATTCGTCCTTGGCAGTCTGGGACTGCTCTGTTTGCGGCGCTCACGTTCTTGGCTGGTGCAGCTACGCCCCTGGTCGTGGTTTTACCCGCTCAAGCCCAAACCACTTTTTCTGATGTTTCCTCTGACTATTGGGCAAATCGATTTATTCAAGAACTGGCTAGCCGAGGGGTTATTAGCGGCTTCCCAGATGGTACATTCCGTCCGAATGACCCTGTGACCAGGGCACAGTTTGCCGCAATGGTGCGTCAGGCGTTCCGTCATTCTGCCATTCGCGATTCTGTCAGTTTCACAGATGTTTCTTCTGATTACTGGGCAGCCGCCGCTATTCGAGAAGCATACACTACAGGGTTCTTGACTGGCTATCCGGATGGCGATTTCCGTCCGGATGAGAATATTCCGCGTGCCCAAGTGCTTGTATCGCTGTCAAATGGACTTGGCTACGGTGCGAATGGTTCTGTGGATGAGGTGTTGCGCTCTTACAGCGATGCCAATGCCATTCCTGATTGGGCACGTTCTAGCATTGCGGCGGCAACTGAAGCGCAAATTGTCGTGAACTACCCCAATGTTCAAACCCTCAGTCCGAACCGTCCTGCAACCCGTGCCGAAGTCGCAGCGTTCATCTATCAATCGCTAGTTAGCACAGGCGATGCCACGATCGTCTCCTCTCCTTACATCGTGGCTCAGCAAGCTCCTGCCCCCCAAACCACTGTACAAATTCCGACAGGAACCACAATCCCTATCCGCTATGACGAGGCTGAGCGAATTTATGTCTCACTGGAGGAGCCTGAACCCGTTCCGGTGACGCTGACCATCAATCGAGATATTATTTCCCAAAGCAACCGAGTGCTGATTCCATCGGATAGCCAGGTCGTGGGTGAGCTACGAGTAACCGATGGCGGGGCACGATTCCACGCGATCGAAGTGGTTTTACCGGATGGCAACCGTCTGCCGATCCAAGCGACCTCTGCACTCGTGACGACTACCGAAGAAGTGACTCGTGGCGCTAATGTGTTTGAAATTCTAGCGGGGGCTGTCGTCGGAGCCGGTGCCGCCGCCGGGATCGCTGCCGTAACAGGCGATCGCGCCATTGCTACCGAAGAAGTCTTGGGGGGGACAGCCGCCGGGACGCTAGCAGGGGTGTTTTTGGGGCGCAGTACGGTGACGTTGGTGGCGATCGACCCCAACACAGACCTGGATCTGACCTTAGATGCTCCGCTCGTGATCCGTTAAATCGGCTGGTGCAAGGGGGATGAAAAAAAATTTCAGCCATTTTTATTAGAAATTTTTCCTTAAAAATGGCATTAAATCCCTTGTCCTGTAA
>JAAUSF010000240.1 GCA_012033255.1 Cyanobacteria bacterium RU_5_0 | reverse complement strand
TTGTGTCAATGTGCCATTCTCAATCGGATGACTCATCTGGGTAAGCCTCTCAGTGTTCCGGTTGCTGCTTAATTCCAGCTGAAAGACAAAAAGAATCTGTCTATACTTCTACTTATGCAACAACGCCATCTTGTTGAAGAAAACCTTATTAGGCTTTGTTTAGGATCAGATGAATTTATTTCTGGAAACTTGAAGTTTTGTCTTTGGCTAAAAGACACAGACTTAGATATTGCAAGAAAAAATAGCTTTGTTTTAGACCGACTTGCGCTCGTATCTAAAATGCGCGAGAACAGTTCAAAGTTAGCTACTCGTTCGGCAGCTTCATCACCTCATCTCTTCTTCGAGTGCAGGCAAACTGGGAATGAAGAAATTATTGCTATCGCAGCGATTAGCTCTGAGAACCGTGAATATCTTCCTGTTGGGTTGCTTCCTGCTGGCACAATCATCACTGGGAAAATGTATGGCATATTCAATGCCCCCCTCTGGAACATGGCACTAATCGCCTCTCGCCTCCACTGGGTATGGATCGGCACCGTTTGCGTCCGGCTTGAAATGCGTTTCTCCTACTCCAACACCCTCGGCTGGAACACCTTCCCCGTCCCCACCCTCACCGACCAAAACAAACTCGACCTCACCCGCGGCGCTGAAGACATCCTGCTTGCCCGCGAACACTACTTCCCCGCCACGATCGCAGATATGTACGATCCAAACAGAATGGACAGCGAATTTCCCTTAGTCCGAGAAGCCCACGATCGCAACGACGAAACGATCGAACGAATCTACATCGGTCGCCGCTTTAAGAATGACACCGAACGCCTCGAAAAACTCTTCGAGCTGTACACCAAAATGACCGCCCAACAAGCTCCGCCCAGAAAGCCTGCCAAACGTAAAACTTAGTCATAAAATCGATATAAACCCATTTACCCCTTTAAACATCATGACAGCCGCCGAAAAACTCTACCAGCTCATCCAAACCCTTCCAGAAAGCCAAATCAACGAAATCCTCCACTTCGCCGAGTCCTCCACCAAAAACAACTCTCCCCCCCTCCAGCCATCCCCCCCGGCACCCTCACCGGACTCCGGGGCATTGCCAAACGTGCTGACGCAATTCAGAAGATGCGAGGCTTGCTCAAGACGGATCGACCCGCACCCACAGATCGAGATGTGGCCGACATGCTAGAAGAGCGACGGTTGGAGAAATATCTCCCATGAGAATCTTGATTGATACTAACGTTATCCTAGATTTTCTATTGCAGCGAGAACCATTCTTTCAAGAGGCAGAACGTTTATTCCAAGCAGTCGGCAATGGTCAAGCTATTGGTTACATCACAGCCACAACACTAACGGATATTTTCTATATCGCTCGTAGACATACACAAAGCCTTAAAAAAGCACGGCAAGCTGTCTCGGAAACACTAACTGCTATGGATATTTGTCCAGTCGATCGGGGCGTTTTGGAATCAGCCTTTAAATCTAATTTTGCCGATTTTGAAGATGCGGTTCAGATCTTCAGTGCTATCGCTCAAGGATTAGATGCAATCATAACCCGCGATGCTCAAGGCTTTATAAACTCACCCCTATCAACACTATCTGTTCAAGAGTTATTGACTCAAATAGCTGAAACATCCAGCTAACCCCTATCAGTAACCCCATAAAGAATCCTATGAGCAATCCCCTCGCCATCCCCGCCGTTTCCGTCACCTACGCCCAAGCTGGCACCTCCACCAGCGCCAACGCTCTGGGGATGCGCCCGATGCAGGAACGCGCCTACCAAAAACGTGGCGAACAATATCTGCTGATCAAATCACCCCCCGCTTCGGGCAAAAGTCGGGCGCTCATGTTCATCGCCCTCGACAAGCTGGAGAATCAGAACCTCAAACAAGCCATCATCGTTGTACCCGAAAAGGCGATCGGCTCCAGCTTCCACAATGAACCCCTGAGTCAATTTGGCTTCTGGGCAGATTGGCAAGTCGAACCCCAGTGGAACCTCTGCGATGCTCCCGGCGGCGACAACGGCGGCAAAGTCGATGCGGTCAAGAAGTTTCTCGATAGCACCGCCAAAGTATTGGTCTGCACCCACGCCACCTTTCGCTTCGCGGTAGACAAGTTTGGAGTAGAAGCGTTCGACCATCGCCTGATTGCCGTAGACGAATTCCATCATGTTTCCGCCAACCCCGACAACAAACTCGGCGATCATGTACGGCAGTTCATCACCCGCGACCAAACCCACATCATCGCCATGACTGGCTCCTACTTTCGCGGCGATGCCGAGTCCGTTTTGCATCCTGACGACGAATCCCGCTTTGAAACCATCACCTACACCTACTACGAACAACTCAACGGCTACCAATATCTCAAACAACTCGACATCGGCTACTACTTCTACACAGACAAATACACCGATGCCATCATGCAGGTGTTGAACCCTAGCGAAAAAACCATCCTGCACATTCCTAACGTCAACTCCCGCGAAAGCACCAAAGATAAAATCCGCGAAGTCGAACACATCATCGAAGCATTGGGTGAATGGCAAGGGATCGATCCTCAAACCGGGTTTCAACTCGTCAAAACTGCCGACGGCAAACTCCTCAAAATCGCCGACTTGGTAGACGACGACCCCAGCAAGCGCGATAAAGTTGCCGCCGCCCTCAAAGACCCGACCCAGAAGCAAAACCGTGACCATGTTGATATCATCATCGCCCTCGGCATGGCAAAAGAAGGCTTCGACTGGATCTGGTGCGAACATGCCCTGACGATCGGCTACCGCTCCAGCCTAACCGAAATTGTCCAGATCATTGGACGCGCCACCCGCGATGCTCCCGGCAAGACCCGCGCCCGCTTCACCAACCTGATCGCCGAACCCGATGCCAGCGAAGCCGCCGTCACCGAAGCCGTCAATGATACGCTCAAGGCGATCGCCGCCAGCCTGTTGATGGAACAGGTTCTTGCCCCCCGCTTCGAGTTCAAACCCAAACACCCCACCAATCAACCTACACCGGGCTTCGACTACGGCGAAGGGGGCTACGATCCGAATCAGTGCAATGTGGGCGTGAACCCCGCAACCGGGCAAATCCAACTGGAAATTAGAGGATTGGCAGAACCAAAAAGTCCAGAAGCCACCCGCATCTGCCGCGAAGACCTAACCGAACTAGTCACCGCTTTTGTCCAAGATAAACCCACGATCGAGCGGGGTCTGTTCGATGAAGAACTAGTGCCAGAGGAACTGACCCAAGTTCGCATGGGCAAAATCGTCAAAGAGAAGTTCCCAACCCTGGATGAGGAAGACCAAGAAGCCGTGCGGCAACATGAGATCGCGGCACTCAACCTGGTTCAACAGGCAAAACGAGCCGTAAACGAAGCAGAGGGAACCTATACTGTCAATTCCGGTGCCACCACTTCCCTTACCTCCAATCCAGGTGACCGAGAAACCCCAAAAAACACTGCCTTGATCGATGGGGTACGGCAATTTGCCCTATCGGTGACTGAACTCGACATGGATTTGATCGATCGCATCAATCCCTTTGGCGAAGCCTACGCCATCCTGTCCAAGTCTATGAGTGAAGAACGCCTGAAGCAGGTCGCAGAGGTCATTGCTGCCAAACGAATCACACTTTCCGTAGAAGAAGCACGAGAATTGGCGAAACGGGCATTGCGGTTTAAGCAGGAAAAAGGGAGGCTGCCATCCCTCACGGCAGTAGATCCCTGGGAAAAACGGATGGCAGAGGGCATCGCCTTCTTACAACGCAAAGTGAAGGAGGATATTGATGGTTAAGTTTTCCCTCACCTTCTCCCAAGCAGGGAGAAGGGGGACAAGACAATCCGGCTCCCCTCTCCCGACCTGGGAGAGGGGCTGGGGGTGAGGGAATCTAATAAAGGAATAGAAAAATGCCTAAGTACACGACCGATGAAGATCTGGACTTGCTCAATGAATTGGGCATAGAGACAGCGCCCGATCCGGTCAGCCAGCGCTCTGCTCGTGAAGAACGCATCATCGCTGGCTTTGAAGAGATCGAGCGATTTGTGGAATCACAAGGCAGACTGCCCCAGCACGGCGAAGACCGTGATATCTTTGAGCGACTTTATGCCGTGAGGCTCGATCGGCTGCAGGACTCCGAGGAATGTCGCGCCATCTTGAAACCCCTGGACTCACGCGGATTGCTCGACCCCGAAGCGGATACCAACCCGATCTCGGCACCTGAAGATTTGACCGATGCAGCATTGCTAGCATCCCTTGGCATTGAAGCGGACTCAGAGAATGAGATTACTCAGTTGACACATGTGCGATCGCGCCAAGAAATCAAAGCTGCTGAAGAAATCGCCCAGCGTACTCCCTGTCAAGACTTCGATGAATTCAAACCCATTTTTGACGAGGTGCAACACCAGTTAACAGCGGGTGAACGGCAACCCCTAAAATACCAGGACAATGCCGCCGTCAATCAGGGCGACCTGCTCATCCTTGATGGACAAAAGGTGTTGGTGGCGAATATGGGCGAACCGTTTATCAGCGATTACGGGGTGCCAAACTGTCGCCTGCGGGTTGTGTATGACAACGGCACTGAAAGCGATTTACTCTTGCGATCGCTCCAGCGTGCCTTAAATAAAGACAAAGCTAGCCGCCGCATCACCAACCCAGATTTAGGCTCACTCCCATTATTTTCGCAAGTTGAAACAGCCGACGATTTATCGACTGGCTACATCTACGTGCTGAGGAGCCAATCCGATGATCCCTTCATTGCCGAGCATCGATCAGTGATTCATAAAATTGGCGTGACGAGTGGCGATGTCAAAAAACGAATTGTGAATGCCAAGAAAGACCCGACTTATCTGCTTGCAGATGTAGAAATCATCGCAACCTTCAAACTAGCCAATATCAACGGTCAAAAACTTGAGACATTGCTGCACAATTTTCTTGCCCCTGCTCGATTGGATGTGCAATTGCAGGATCGCTTCGGCATCCCCGTTAACCCCAGAGAATGGTTTCTGGTTCCATTGGACGCAATTGAGGAGGTGATTGAAAAAATGGCGTTGCATAATGGGGGTATGAATTAGGGTGAATTAGCATGGAATGTCCCGAGTGCGGCTCAACTCATATCCGTAAAAATGGAATCAAAAAAGGTAAGCAAAATCACATTTGCGTCGATTGCGGT
>JAAUSF010000092.1 GCA_012033255.1 Cyanobacteria bacterium RU_5_0 | reverse complement strand
GGCATCGGTGAGGTCAGTGTCGTATGCTGGTCGTGTCATTATGGGGTCTCCTGGTAGACCCTTTTACTCTACAATTGCATCCTCACAGAAGCTCAAGGGTGTTCTGATTACTTTTCAAACAGGTTCTAAGGGGATGTTTGAAAAGTATCAAAACATGCCTGCTCACCCTAGTCCCCTTCAAAAGGCTACCGTGTATGCCCAAGTCCTTTTTGCCCCTAGATCCCCCGACTTTGGGGGACTTTTGCCTGAATTAAATACCCGCAGCGATGTTCGCCATTGACTAGCCAATGGGTTCGTTCGACTTTGCAATCTTGCAAGGCGATCGCAAACATTTCTAGCTCATGACCGCACACGGTTGGAAATGATTCGGCAATGTGAGAAATGGCGCAGTTGTATTCTGTAATGACGTAATGGGGGGGTGTTTCGTCGGGCTTCTCAGGTTCAACCATGTGCCATTCTGCCATGTAGCCTTCTGCCTGCCGCAATTCCACCAGATTCGCAACCCGATCTTGCAGGGTTCCAGTGCCAACGCGCTTCTGATATTCTAGGGCTTTCTGTTCCCACTGTTTGCGGAGAATATCGCTAAATTGATCCTTACCAACCGTTTTCGCCAGCGTATCTAACAGGGAGAGGGCAAACTCATCGTAGCGATCGGGGAGTCGATCGCGTCCCTCGCGGCTGAGCCGATACGCATGATTTGGTCGCCCCACGCCAACCTGGAGTATCTGATGCTCAATTAAACCCTCCTCTTCCAGGTCTTTCAGATGGCGACGAATGGCTTGAGGACTAATATTGAGACGGTCAGCCAATTCTTGAGCAGTAGATTGACCCTGCTTGAGCAACGAGTACAGAATGTCTTGTTTCGTGGACGGGTGCTGCGCGGCTGTCATTGTCTTGTTGGGATCTGGGTTGTGTTGGCATCTTGTCGGCGTCTTGTCGGCGATCGTCCGAAATGTCTAGGCACAAAAAAGTAGGCTAGAAAAAGCGGACATTTGACTTTAAACAACTTACTTATTGCTAAAGTACTTTACAATGGACTTAAGCAACATTTAAGTTGTTTTAATTATAGAAGCTATTTGGTTGTCCTGTCGCTTTATTAAGATGAACACACCCACGAACCCTAACCAAGCATCGGATAGAAGCCTTGAAGCAATGCGGCATTTCTCCGAAACCTATGCCAAGCGATCGGGCACCTATTTTTGCGTTGATCCAGGCGTTACGGCAGTCGTCATTGAGGGTTTAGCAAAACATAAAGATGAACTAGGCTCTCCCCTCTGCCCCTGTCGTCACTATGAAGACAAACACGCTGAAGCCGCCGCCGCTTACTGGAACTGCCCTTGCGTCCCGATGCGCGAACGGAAAGAGTGTCACTGTATGTTGTTTCTTACCCCCGACAATGACTTTGCAGGCGACAAACAGGAAATCTCCTTTGAACAAGTCCGGGGTGTCACAAATCAATCCTGAATCAGGTTTGAGTGATGGGTTTTGAGTTTAAGTTAAAACCGAAACTCAAAATGTACCACTTAAAACTCAAAACTTCTTGAGAAAGCCGAAACTCAAAACGTATCACTTAAAGCTCAAAACTCGTTGAGAGAGAACACGTCAAATGACTGCAACGGTTAGATCCATTGTCAATCAACCCTATAAGTATGGCTTCGTCACCAACATTGAGTCGGAAACGATTCCGGCTGGGCTGAGTGAAGACGTGATTCGTCTCATCTCTGCCAAAAAAATGAGCCAGAGTTTATGCTGAATTTTCGTCTGAGAGCTTATCGTCAGTGGCTCAAGATGGAAGAGCCGAAGTGGGCAGAGGTGGGCTATCCGACGATCGACTACCAAAGCATCATCTACTACTCTGCGCCCAAACAAACCAAGAAACTGAGCAGCCTGGAAGAGGTTGATCCAACCTTGTTGGACACCTTCGAGAAATTGGGCATTCCCTTGTCTGAGCAAAAGCGACTTTCTAATGTTGCCGTTGATGCTATTTTCGATAGCGTTTCAGTTGCGACTACCTTCAAGGAAAAATTAGCAGAGCAAGGAGTTATTTTCTGCTCCATTTCTGAAGCTCTACAAAAGTATCCCGATTTAGTGGAGAGATATATCGGTAGCGTTGTCCCTGTTGGGGATAACTATTTCGCGGCGCTTAACTCGGCTGTATTCAGTGATGGTTCGTTTGTGTATGTGCCGAAGAACACGCGCTGTCCGATGGAATTATCCACCTATTTTCGGATTAATAACGGCGAGTCAGGTCAATTTGAACGAACGCTAATCATTGCTGAGGAGGGCAGTCACGTCAGCTATCTGGAAGGCTGTACTGCGCCAATGTTCGACACGAACCAGCTTCATGCGGCGGTCGTGGAACTGGTGGCACTCGATCGTGCTGAAATCAAGTATTCCACCGTGCAAAACTGGTATGCCGGAGATGAAAATGGCAAGGGCGGCATCTATAACTTTGTCACGAAGCGCGGATTGTGTCAGGGCATAAACTCCAAAATTTCTTGGACACAAGTGGAAACGGGTTCGGCAATTACTTGGAAGTACCCTAGTTGCGTATTGGTGGGCGATCACTCGGTGGGCGAGTTCTACTCGGTTGCCCTAACGAATCACCATCAGCAAGCGGATACGGGCACCAAGATGGTGCATATTGGCAAGAACACTCGGAGCACAATCATCTCTAAGGGTATCTCGGCAGGCAAGTCTGAGAACAGCTACCGGGGTTTGGTGAAGATTGGTCCTAAAGCGGATGGCGCACGTAACTATTCTCAGTGTGACTCGATGCTGATTGGCGATAGTGCGGGTGCGAACACCTTCCCGTATATTCAGGTGCAGAATCATACCGCTAGAGTGGAGCATGAAGCGTCAACTTCTAAGATTGGCGAAGATCAGCTATTCTTTTTTGCTCAACGGGGCATCTCTGCGGAGGATGCGATCTCCATGATGATCAGTGGGTTCTGCAAGGATGTGTTTAACCAACTGCCGATGGAGTTTGCGGTGGAAGCCGATCGCCTCCTTAGCCTGAAGTTGGAAGGCAGTGTTGGGTAGTTTTGAGTTTTGAGTTTTGAGTTTTAAGTTGAATGGAGGCTTGGAACTCTTACATAGCGGGGAGTCGAGATGATTATTGAAAATAGCGATGTGGTGTTGTCAGTGTGTGATCTGACAGCCGAAGTCGATGGGATACCGATTCTCAACGGCTTAAATCTGGAAGTCCGGGCTGGAGAGATCCATGCGATCATGGGTCCGAATGGGTCTGGTAAAAGTACGTTTTCTAAAGTGTTAGCCGGGCATCCAGATTATCAGGTGACGGGCGGAGAAATCGTTTTCCAGGGACAAAATTTGTTAGAGTTAGAGCCAGAAGAACGAGCGCGATCGGGTATCTTTTTGGCATTCCAATATCCGTTAGAAATTCCGGGTGTTAGCAATCTCGATTTCTTGCGGGTGGCTTACAATTCCAGGCGTAGGCATCACGGGCTAGAGGAATTGGATGCGTTTGATTTTGATGAAGTGGTGCGAGAAAAGCTGGAGATTGTCAAAATGGACGATCGCTTTCTCGGTCGCAGTGTGAATGAAGGGTTTTCGGGCGGCGAAAAGAAGCGCAACGAAATCTTGCAAATGGCATTGCTAGAACCGAAATTGGCAATCTTAGATGAAACTGATTCGGGCTTGGATATTGATGCACTCAAGATTGTCGCGAACGGAGTGAATCACCTTTCTAATCCAGATAATTCCATCATTTTGATTACCCATTACCAACGCTTGCTGAATTACATTGTGCCGGATTATGTTCATGTGATGGAAGGTGGACGCATCCTGACGACAGGCGATAAAAAACTCGCTCTAGAACTGGAAGAACGGGGCTATGACTGGGTGCGGCAGGAAGACGCGACTGAGGTAGTAGCACGATGAGCATTCAGGTTTCTGCTGATTTAATTCCGAGTGCAAATCCGAGTGGAACGTCTTCTAGTCATCGGCAGACGGCTTTAATGGCGTTATTGAGCCATCGATCGCCCCTTGATTTACCGTCGATCGCTTCAGACGTTACCTGGCTCCATGAGGTGCGCGATCGGGCAGCCGCTAGGGTTCAAGAACTCGCCATTCCCAGTACCCGCGAGGAAGAGTGGCGGTTTACCGATTTGTCTCCTTTGATGCAGACGGTGTTTCATGTGCCCAAGCCGACTACTCAGCCAGCCTATATTTCATTGCTAAACTTACCGGAAGCCTCTGAACATCGTTTGGTGTTTGTGAATGGCGTTTATAAGCCGCACCTTTCGATCGTGCCAGACTTGCCAACAGAGTTGTTTATCGGCAATTTGTCACAACTCCCATCGGAACGACTGGCTCACGTTCAAAACTATCTAACCCAACAGCCAGGAGCCGAGGAAGTCTTCACAACTCTCAACACGGCTAGCTTTGCGGATGTAGCGATCGTGTGGATACCGAAAAACTTGGTGGTTGAGACGCCACTGCATCTGCTGTTTGTTTCGACAGCCGAAGCCACGTCGATCGCTCATCCACGCGGCTTAGTGATTGCAGAAACTGGGAGTTGTGCCACGCTGGTTGAAGAATATTGGGATGGGCAGGCAGAAGACCCTGACTCTCAGGGAAATGTTTATTTCACCAACGCTGTCACTGAAATTTGGCTGGACGCAAACGCCCAAGTTACTCATACGCGAATTCAAGCTGAAAGTAAAGCGGCATTTCATATCGGTAAAACGGCTGTTTCCCAGGCAAGAGATTCTCGCTATACCTGCAACGCCATCAGTTTTGGAGCGAAATTATCACGTCACAATCTGGAGATTTATCAGACTGGAGAACAGACCGAAACTACGCTCAACGGGCTGACCTTGATCGGTGGCGAACAACTGGCAGATACGCATAGCGCGATCGCCCTCACCAAGCCCCATAGCACCACTCGCCAACTGCACAAGTGCATCGTAGATGACAGAGCGCACGCCGTTTTCAACGGTAAAGTGTTTGTACCCAAAGCCGCCCAACTGACTGATGCCGGACAACTCAACCGCAATTTGCTGCTTTCCCCCAAAGCGAGAGTAGACACTAAACCGCAGCTAGAAATTGTTGCAGATAACGTCAAATGTACGCATGGTGCCACAGTTGGACAACTCGACACAGATGAAGTCTTCTACTTGCAAAGTCGTGGCATTGATGCCGCCAGTGCCCGAAACCTCCTGATCTACGCCTTCGCCTACGAGATCCTCGGAAAAATTGCGATCGACTCCCTACAACAAAAACTTTCCCAACTCGTCACCTCCCGAACCTAATCTCACCCTTCATCCTTCATCCTTTATCCCTTACCATGACCTTTACCCAAGAACGTACCCTTGCTTCCAAAGTCCGCGCTGATTTCCCCATCCTGCATCAAACGGTGAATGGGAATCCGTTGATTTACTTCGATAATGCAGCAACTTCGCAGAAACCTAAAGCCGTTTTGGATGCACTGATGCATTACTACGAGAACGACAATGCGAATGTGCATCGCGGTGTTCATACGCTTAGCTCACGCGCCACAGATGCCTATGAAGGCACACGCGATAAAGTAGCTGCTTTTATCAAGGCAAATTCACGCCAGGAGATTGTGTTTACCCGAAATGCAAGTGAAGCAATCAACTTGGTGGCATATGCTTGGGGGTTGCATCATTTGCAGCACGGGGATGAAATCCTTCTGACGGTGATGGAACACCACAGCAACTTGATTCCCTGGCAGATGATAGCTCAGCGAACGGGAGCCATATTGAAATTTGTCGAACTGACAGAAACCCAAGAATTTGATTTGGATCAATTCAAGGCTTTGCTGTCAGACAAGACAAAGCTAGTCGCTGTGGTTCATGTATCCAATACGTTAGGCTGCATCAATCCTGTTAAAGAGATTGCTGAACTCGCGCATCGGTATGGCGCAAAGGTGTTGATTGATGCCTGCCAGAGTGTGCCGCATCTGTCGCTCGACGTGCAATCGATCGACTGTGACTGGTTAGTTGCCTCTGGTCATAAAATGTGCGCTCCGACGGGAATCGGGTTCCTCTATGGCAAGCTGGATCTGTTGCGATCGATGCCGCCCTTCTTGGGCGGTGGTGAAATGATCGCTGATGTATTTCTCGATCGCGCCACCTATGCGGATCTGCCCCACAAATTTGAAGCAGGAACACCAGCCATTGCAGAAGCGATCGCGCTGGGTGCAGCGATCGATTATCTTAGCCATATTGGTATGGAGGCGATCCATACGTATGAGCAGCAACTCACCACATACCTGTTTCAACAGCTTGGGCAAATTCCCGAAGTCCAAACCTATGGACCTAAACCCAACGTGAACGGTGATAACCGTGCTTCTCTAGCCTCCTTCACAACGGGAATGATTCATCCACACGACTTGTCTACGATTCTGGATCAGTCGGGGATTGCGATTCGGGCAGGACATCATTGCACCCAACCGTTGCATCGTTACATTGGCGCACAATCTACGGCAAGAGCCAGCCTCTACTTCTACAACACTCGTGAAGAAATTGATACATTCATCGCTGTGTTGAAAGAGGCGATCGACTTCTTCGGTGGGATTTTTGGTTAAACGCTCCGGTTATGTCTCAAAACGACCGCGAGTAACGCCCAATTGGTTGAGTAATTTTAGTTCCTGCCAAAGTTGTGAACCTGACAATTTTCCTTGCAATACTTGTTCATAGCACTGGATTGTTTGTATCACTTGCTCTGGTGTTTCGGTGACAAATTCAATCCGAAAGTAGCGCACTCCTAATTCCATCAAACGATGGATGTATTCGGCTCCTGTCTGAGCGGTGCCGTTAAACACTGTATTCCGACAGCCTGCATCCGCCAAGAGACTATGTTCGCTACCAACCCGATCGCGTAACTTCACCTGATGTGTTTCACAAGGTCGTCCACAGTTGGTGTAATTCGTTCCAGTGGAAAGAAATGCACAGAATACACAGTGTTCCATATGGAACATTGGCATATGTTGGTGAATCGTCACTTCAAACCAATCTGACGGACAACTCGTGAGTAAATCTTCGAGTTGATGAATGTTCAAATCATAAGAGGCTGTCAATCGTTCTAACCCAGATGAGCGAAAGTAATCAGCCGTTAATGGATTTGCCACATTCAGCGAGAAATCTCCAACACAGCGATCGGTCGCAAAGAACGTGAGATGATCATAATTTCGCACTAGATAGCCATCTGCATTAGCCGATCGGACTTGCTGCAAAATCCAATTTTCTCCTGGTTTTGTGATTCGAGGCGGAGCGACCCAGATTGTAGGGGATGGGGGGACGAGGGGAGGAGGGGACGAGGGGAGGAGAGATGAAGCAGTGAGATTCGCCTTCAATTCATCCTTCTTCAATTCATCCCTCCACTGTCGCACTAATTGGACGGCTTTCGGGTAAGTACGCGGATCTTCAAATTCACAGTAGAGGGTCTGAATTCCGGCTTGGAGGGCGGCTTGGAGTTGGTTCAGATTGCGAACGAGGACGATCAAGGATGGGGGGATAGGGGGATGAGGGAAGGAGGGGGTGGGGGGAAGGAGAGTTTGTAGGGTGGCATTTGGCTGGAGGTGCCAGCGTTTGGGTTGAGAGCGGAGTGATTCAAGTTGGGTGACAATTTCGCGACGCAGACGGTTGAGTTCGCTGACTGGGAGCATCACGGCACCATTGAGATGATGAATGAACGATCCCAATCGGAAAGGGGTGTTCCCGAGGCGGCTGAATTGTTCTTGCAACCGATCGCCCGTCAATGGTTTTGTATGGGCTGCCACCAAGGGTATTGCCGATTCCACCTGCACGACGTGCCCCTGTTCATCACGCGCGATCGCCACGAGCGGCTGATCCACGTCCCCGTAGATCTCAATTGCGATCGGACGCTGAAACTGGGGCTGCTCTCCGGTAAAACTTTGGCGCAATTGCCGATCGAGTTCAGGGTCACTGGTTTTCCAGACGCGATCGCCAATATGCACTCGACGTAAATTCAAATCTCGTCGTCCAAAGGTGAGCCGCACCTCTTCACCCTGTTGCTCTACCGCATAGATACGCCCTCCTTCTTCCTGCGCCGCCGGATGACCCCGATCGAAAACAACCCCATCTCCCGGTTTGATCGGAGCCTGCGATCGAACAATTACTTGCTGCGATCGAATCTGGACAACTTCACCCAAATAAACACCCCGCTTCTTGCCAAATTGTGCATGAACCAATTCCTGATTGTTAATGCCCTGTAGCCAACCTGTGTAAAGCCCACGCGAGAATGCCATTTCCAGGTTGTAGCGGTCTTGCTCCCCCCAACTCCCCTTTTGCAGAGGGGCTTTATGCTCGTCTATTTTTGAGGTAAGGTTAAAAGCCCGTTTTATATTCTGCTTCCCCCCTTCAGAAGGGCTAGGGGGGAGCAAATCCGCCATGACCCGATCGAGTGCCTGTCGATAAACGCGAGTGACGTTAGCGACGTATTCTGGGGTTTTTAAGCGACCTTCAATCTTCAAAGAAGTGACCCCTGCTTTAACAAGTTCTGGTAGCACCGCCAATCCAGCTAAATCTTGAGGACTGAGAAGATATTTGCGATCGCCCAACTCAACTCGACTTCCATCGGCAATCAAGTCATAGGGCATCCGGCAAGCTTGGGCACATTCGCCTCGATTTGCCGATCGTCCTCCCAGGGCTTCGCTGGTCAAACATTGACCGGAATAGGCCACACACAATGCCCCATGCACAAACACTTCAAGAGGGAAGGCAATTTGGCGATCGGTGAGGTGCTGCTGAATTTTGTGAATTTCTTGAAGAGAACATTCGCGGGCAAGGACGACGAGTTGACAGCCGATCGATCTCGCAAATTCCACGCCTGCCGCACTGGTGATCGTCATTTGCGTTGAAGCATGAATTGGGAAATCAAGTGATAAATGGCGGATGAGCCGACAAATCCCAATATCTTGCACGATCACCGCATCAACACCGGCTGAAACGATCGTCCGAAGATACTGTTCGGCTTCGAGTAACTCTCTCGGAAAGATCAGCGTATTCAAGGTGACATACCCTTTCACACCCCGACGATGCAAAAATTCCATCAATCGAGGTAGCTCTGCCTCTGTGAAATTTTGCGCTCTCATCCGCGCATTAAACCGATCTAAGCCAAAGTAAATCGCATCGGCTCCATTTTCCACAGCGGCTTTCGCACAATCCCAGTGACCCGCCGGAGCCAGAATTTCTGGTCGTTGGAAGTTTGTTGAAGACTGCAAGGTAGGCGTTGAGTCAGCGTTCATCACGTTTGGAGGGAAACAACACTACTCCATTGTAGAAGCCCTCTTCATGCTAGAAGATTCGGTTTGTTGCTGAATCCATGCTTGCAGAATCGGGTTGACCCGATCGGGTGCCTCGTCTTGAGGGCAATGTCCGGCTCCCTCGATCGGAATGAATTGCTGAACGGCAGGGAATTTTGCCAGATCACGTCCAAGGGCGATCGGCTCCCACGGATCATCAGTTCCCCAGAGCATCAAAGCCGGACAAGGCAGTTTTTCTAGCAAATCTTCAGGCAGGGGACCCTGAGAATAGCGAGTGAATGCCAAAAACACATCGGCTGCCCCCAAATCAGTTGCCGGACGCATAAGCAGATCGACGAGTTCATCACTGACAGCCGTGGAATCAGCATAGGCTTGAAGTAGAATTTTGCGAACGGTTTTAGGTTTAGCGATCAATCTAAAAAAGGTGTGCCCAATCCAGCGAACTGCCAAGAGCCGTTGCAGAATCGGTGTACCCATGCTGCGATACCAGGGAAGCTGAGCGCGACGACGATCGTGCAATAACCGCAGCGAACAGTTCAGCATCACCACGCCTAAAACCAGATCCGGATGATCGACCGCCGTTTGCATTGCCGCAATACAGCCGATCGAATTACCCACCAGGAACACAGGAGTCCCTATGACCTCTCGACAAAAATCTGCAATTTGATCTCCCCAGGTTTCAAACGTGTAGTCGATCGCCGTACCAGGAGCCGGTTTTGCAGAGCCGCCAAAGCCAATTAGATCGATCGCATACACTCGACAAGAGGCTGCCAACACCGGAATGTTCTTACGCCAATGTCCGCAGGATGCCCCAAACCCATGCACTAAAACAACGGCGGCTCCCTCCTGCCCTTGGGTCTGATAACAGATGGAAAAGTCTCGCCATATCCAGGTTTGGGCAGTTTCAGGAGCAGAGGAGATCGTTGAAGACGTCATAATTGGAGCCTAGAGAATAAAAAATATTACTTTCGGTTACAAATCTTTACTTTCTCTATTTTGACAGGTTTAACCCCAATGAGCTTTTTGTTTTGCGGGGTGCAGGGGTGAAACCCCTGCGTGGGGGCAACGCCCCACCCCCAATTACCCATCAAATCTGGCTTGACAAAGCAGTAGGCTTCTAAGTTTGATTACCAATTACCAATTACTAATTCCCATCTCAACAAACTGCAACTTACAGCCAGTTTCACTTGCATAAGCCACACGCATACCCATCCACTCATCCACTCATCTACCCACCCACATACAACTGTGGCTCACTCATCTGAAAACCGCTGTAAATGCCGATTAGCTTATGTTATTGAACGATCTCATTCAGGTGTATTGAGGTAAGGCAGAACCTCAATGTGGAAATGAATATTGGCTAAGGCGGCTTTGATTGAAGAGTAACGCTCTTGGTAATCTGAGCAAACCAGCTTATCTAAGAGTTGGGCCGTACTCTCGCTGACTCTAGCAAAACTGCGCCATTCTAGCTCACCCGTAATGGGATTCACGAGATCTTCGGATCTTTTTCCGGTCAACGCTTGCAGTGCAATCATTCCCACTGCGTAGATATCACTGTTGAACATCGGTTGACCAGAGCGTTGTTCCGGAGGTAGATATCCGGACTGGCTCAATACTTTGCGGTGTTGCTCTGAGTATTGTCCAAGTTGGATGAGCATGCGTTTAGTGATGCCACAATCAATGAGCATCAACTCCCCATCTTGTTTACGATACAGGAGATTGTGAGGGTGAATGTCGGAATGAATCAACTGGTTCTGATGAAAGCATTCCAGAATTTGTAAAATGTCTCTTGCCAGCTTGAGAACATCAAGAGGTTTCAGGGGTTTATGTTTTAGCCGATTAGCCAATAGAGAACCATCTACGAATTCTTGAAGCAAGTAGAAATCTTGATCTTGCGTAAAACAACCTAGTGGAGTAGAAATTTGAGTGTGCTGGTTCAATCGTTTAATGCTGTTAAACTCTAGCGTAAAAATTCGGTTTGCCATGTCCAGCAGACTTTGCTGCTCAGTTCTAAGATGTAGTCGTTTCAACAGATAGCGTGGTTCACCAGGCTGTTGAATATCGCGAACCACAATCATCTGGCTAAACAACCCTTCAGTCAAAATCTCAGTGACTCGATAGCGTTGCCCCAATGAATCTCCGACAAATATGTCTGCAACAGGTTGATGTATCGCGTTCGGAATTGAAAGATCTGTCGTGGGCAAAAGATCTGTCGTGGGCAATGGTGTTAACGTTTGAATCTGAGTAGTTGTAATCGGTTGCTGTGCGGCTTGGGTGATCTGCTGTCGAATGGCTTGCAACGTCGCTAATTGGGCTTGAACACGGGCGATCGCCACCGCAAAATTAATCGGCTTGGTAATGTAATCGTTTGCCCCTAGTTCAAATGCCTGAACGATATCATCATTTCGATCTTTCGCCGTTACCATGACAACAGGTAGAAGGGATTGCGAATACATCTGACGAATATGCTTTAAGGTCTCTATCCCGTCGATTCCAGGCATCATGATATCTAGCAGCACAAGATCGATACGTTCTTGAGCAATGATTTCTAGGGCAGCTTCTCCACAATCCGCCACAATCACTGAGTAACCTTTCCGCTCTAGACGACGGCTTAACACCTCCCGATTCTCCTCATTGTCATCTACGATGAGCAGTTTTGCCGCGATAGGACTGGCAGATACCTGTTGGGTTTCAATCAGAGGGTCTAGCTTGGTTGGCTGAAAATGAGTGGGTAGAGTTGTTTTGTGGGGCGGCGTCGGCGAGTCTATGGAGTGTGGAAGTATGAATTTCTCTGCTTCTAGAGAGGTATTTGCCGTGGAACGTGGTAGCAATGCTTCAATCTTGGCAAGAAGACGCCTGAACTCAACAGGCTTAGTATCATAATCATCACAACCCGCTGCCAGGGCTTCTTCTCGTACTCCTACCATTGCATGAGCAGTCAAGGCAATGATTGGGATAGAGCGAGTGGCTTGATCTGCTTTCAAAATTCGGGTGGCTTGCCATCCATCCAGGATCGGCAGACCCAGATCCATCAAAATTAGGTCAGGTGGCTCAGCCATTGCCATCTTGATTCCGGTAGCCCCGTCAACGGCGATCGCTACTTCATATCCCCGTCTCTGAAGCCGCCGACTGAGCATATCTCGATTTAATTCATTGTCATCCACTAATAAAATTTTGATCATGAAAGCATTCTATGTTTGCATTGACCGTTAGTATTGAGGTGAACCTGTGATTGAGATTAATTCCTGAATTTCATTTAATAGTTCTTCGCCCTTGAATTGGCGCTTTTGATAAATGCTCTGAACCGCATCGCCAAGCTGTTGGCGTTCGGCTGACGTGATAGTCTTGGCTGTCACCACAACCACCGGAATCGATCGCCATACAGAGTGCTGCCGCAGTTCTTGGATAAACTGAAAGCCATCCATTTCCGGCATTATCAGATCCAGCAGAATGAGATCAGGTGACTGATTTTGCAACTTCTCTAATGCTTGATAACCATTTATGGCTTCTTGAGTGAGCCACCCTTCTCGTTCTAGGAGACGACAGAGCATTTCACGCGATGTCTCATCATCCTCAACCACTAAGACGTAGCGATTCGGGTGATTAGATTTGTACTTGTCTAGGGTAGCCATGAGGCGATTGCGATCGATCGGTTTAGTGAGATAATCCGTGGCTCCTAGCGAGTAGGCTAAATTTTCATCTTCAACAAACGTCAGCATGATCACCGGAATATCGGCTACTGCCGGATTTCCTTTGAGTGCTGTTAAAACTGACCACCCATCCATTTCTGTCATCATGACATCAAGGGTGATCACATCAGGCTGCAATTCTTCTGCAAGGCGCAAACCCTGCGTTCCATTGCTGACACAGACAACTCGGTATCCGGCATCAGTTAACGATCGTCGGAGAATTTCATGCACATTGATATCATCATCAATGACTAGAATCGTTTTTACAGAGTTTTGTTCAATGGTTCTCCGTTGCCACATCTGAGCGGGTTTGAACACAGTAGAATGAATCGTTGCTGGCTGAGATTCACCGATATATCGAGGTAATTCGATCGTAAACGTTGTACCCCGATCATATTCACTTTCAATCGTGATCTTACCGCCCATCATGCTGACGAACCGTTCAGTGATCGTCAGTCCTAATCCAGTTCCACCATATTTTCGAGTGGTTGACGAGTCTGCTTGGGTAAAGGCTTGGAACACCTTTTGCAGTTGCACTGGAGACATTCCAATACCCGTGTCACTCACTTCAAAATGAATCCAGTCTTCTGTGCCATGTCTAAATTTTTCTACATTAAGTGTGATATGACCTCGTTTGGTAAACTTGCTGGCATTGCTTAAGAGATTAAACAAGCTTTGGCGTACTTTGGTTTGATCTCCATACATTGTGCCGATCGTCGCTGAACAGATAATCGAAACTACGTTAGCATTGCTTTCTGCAAGCGGTTGAATCGTGGAGACAACATTCTTGATCAAAGGAACGATCGCAAACGTTTCTAAATGCAGTTCCATCCGACCTGCCTCAATTTTGGACAGATCCAGTACATCATTGATCAATCGTAATAAGTGTTGTGCCGCATTTTGAATCTTGTGAATGTCTGGAATGAACGCATTCTGACCAATATCCTCAGCATCTTCCTCCAGGATTTCGCTGTAACCAATAATCGCATTCAATGGCGTTCGCAATTCGTGACTCATATTTGCCAGAAATTCACTTTTTGCTCGATTTGCTTCCTCTGCTTTAATACGAGTCTCTTCTGCGGCTTTCATACTACTTGCGAGTTGCGCCGTGCGAGATCGAACCCGTTCCTCCAAATCTTGATTCAGATGACGCAACTGTTCCTCTGTCCTTTTGCGTTCAGTAACATCCTGCATGAAAATTGAAAGTCCCTCTATGCTGGGATAAGCCCGGACTTCCAGCCAAGTATCAGTGGGTGGGTAGTGTGCCTCGAATGCGACAATCGATTGTTTAGCGATCGCCCGTTGATAATGCGGCGCTTGATCTGAACCTAACTCAGCCGGAAAAATCCGCCAAAAGTCCCGATGCAGCAGCGTTATCGCGTCTTGTTGCAATACCTCAACAGCACGAGGGTTGCTGTACGTGATTTGCCATTGATGATTGACGGCAACGAACGCATCGGTAATGCTTTCCAGAATGTTGATTGTTCGTTGTTTAGAGGATTGTAACGCTTGAATCACCCAATAGGCGATCGTGCTCAGTATCACTAACGACCAGGCGTAAGCTAACAATCGATATCGATTGACCGTTTGAATCGCTGCTTGGTATCGCTGCTGATACACCATCTCCAAGCGATTTACGCTGGCGGCAGTTGGCAAATTCAGGATTTCTTGAGTGAGTTGATTGACTGGTAGCAGATTATTCAAAATGAGGCGAGTGTGAGCAACGACCGATCGAATATCCCGATTTGCACCGACCTGATCCGTTTGTTCGAGCTGAGCAAGTTGAGCATTGATCGTGGAAACCAAATCTTGATCCAATGACAGACTGTAAAGCAGCACATCATCAAGCAATTCCATTAGTGGTAAATTTTCTGCATTTTGTCGAAGCTCCTGCACTAAAACAGGTAAATAGGTAAGGGAATTTTTCACAAGCGCATTTTGAGATTTGAACTGCTCAATGAGCCATTCTTTCTGTTTAAATACATGACTATTGTCAACTAATAAACGACTAATTTCTTGCTTACCTCGATCGCCAAGAAAATTAGGGATCTGAAGCAAATCTTGCTCTAATGCTTGCTTATTTGCTATTGCCTGAACCAGAGGATCATAAGAAGTTAGTAGAGCATAGCGGGCTTTAACAACAGACTGATTCAAAGTGGCATCTTGCTCTAACTGCTTAGAAATAATGTGTTGGTAACGCTGATGTTGTTCAAAATTGAGTGATAAACTTTGGCTGATCAAAAAAGTGAGCAAAAGGAGCGCCCCTACCACACATAGCAGTCTAAAGTGTAGAGTTCGTTTCATCAGAAATCTCCTGCTAACACGCCAGTGAGAGTTCTCAGAAACTGAACAATCAAATCAACATCCTGTTGGCTCACCTCACGACCCAACTGATACTTGATCATGACTTTAACTGCCTCATGGAGTGTTTTGACCGAGCCATCATGAAAGTAAGGCGATGTTAATGCCACATTCCGTAAGCTTGGCACCTTAAAAGCATAGCGGTCTTCCTCTTTACCTGTTACGTTAAAACGTCCTAGGTCAGCTTTTGTAATGTTGCCGCGATCCTGAAGATAATTACCAAATACCCCAAATTTTTGAAACATATTGCCTCCGAGCAAAATGCCCTGATGACAAGAAACACAACCATACGCTTTAAATCGACGATACCCTGCTTTTTCTTCATCCGTTAGAGCATCACTATTCCCACGAAGAAATTGATCAAAGCGAGCATTAGGAGTGTAGAGAGAACGCTCAAATGTGACGATCGCATTCTTAATAGAATCTTCAGTAATACCCTCTGAGTAGAGCTTTCCAAAAGCAGTTTGATACTCAGATGAACGTTTCAACTTATTAAGAATCTCTGACCAGCTTGAGTCCATAACCAGAGGATTCCGAATGGAAGCATCAATTTGGGCTTCCAAGGTTTCTGCCCGTCCATCCCAAAACTGTTTGAAATGAAAACCACTGTTAAAAATAGTCGGTACATTAACTGCTCCTTCTCGTCCATAAATACCAATAGAGTGAGTACGATGATCAATTCCTGCGTTGGCTATCTCATGGCAATTTGCACAAGCGACAGTGTTGTTATGGGAGAGTCGGGGGTCGTGAAACAGCTTATTTCCCAACATAATTTTGTCTTGATTCAAATCAATTTGTTGGGGTAGCGGTTCGATCGATTCATTAACCATCACCACGATGGGTGAATCGACATTAGGAATGGCAGACAAATCAGGAACTTGAGCATACTGCCAGGAAAATAAAATGCCAAGGCACACAACGATAACAGGGAGTACGCTAAATCGCTGGACAGCTTTCTTCATTCCAGTTAACCTTTTTGCAGATAGAGCAAAACGTTGCTCATATTTTGAATGAGTAGACAAGTAGAGAATTGGTATAACGAAGCATTACTCTCAACTTAATTACTCATTCATAAAAGAAGGATTCTCGTCAGGTATTAATTTAGATGCAGCTAAGGAATATGAATTAAACAAAATTCAATGTTGGCAACAGATGAGTAGGGGGTGAAATAGATGAAGGCGATCGAAATCTCTGCCAATCCGGATAGTTGCTGCACCCAATACAAAATCCTCTGCCAATTTAGTTCAGGGCAGACTGTAGACTAGTAACTGGTTACTAACCTAATATCTTTCACATCTTTACGGCTCACATCTTTGTCAGTAAGACATACCAAAGTAGGACAAAAACGATAGGTACATCCTGAACCTGTAGATGCATCTCAATTCGCTGAAAATACTTTACATAGAAAAACATTTAGACTGACGTTGGCGATGAAGTGGAACATCTGACAGCTACTCCACTCAATCATGACAATCACATCTAGAGTTTAGAATGCTCCCCTCTTACGCGGCGGCTACCCATCAAGCCAGATAGCTTTGGCGTTACCCACAACATCAGCATTGCAGACGCTAACATAGACAGCTTAGAACAGGGTTAGCACAAATGTAAATCAATATTTAGTGAAGAAACATTAAAATTAGGTAATATATTTGCCTGTAAGTTATGTCAATCCATTTTTTACGGGCGATTGCCAATATCTTAACAGTTGTCGCAATGTAACTATTTTGAAGCGGAAGCTACACGATCGCACCAAAACTGTACCACCTGTAAATTTTCTGTTGATTAGCATGATGTGGGCATGATGTAGGGGCAGACCGACGTGTCTGCCCTGGCTTAGAGGGCAGACACGTCGGTCTGCCCCTACCGGTTACAAAATCAAATGGATTTTGCGGTCTGCCCCTACCGGTTACAAAATCCATTTGATTTTGCGGTTTGCCCCTACCGATTGCAAAATCAACAAAAAATTTACAGGTGGAAATTGTATGGGCACAGTATGCCGTGCCCCATCGACTCGAATCAACCGAAACGACCGCTCACATAGTCTTGAGTGGATTGTTGTTTAGGCGAGTTGAAGATATTTTCAGTTCTGTCATATTCTACCAAGTAACCAAATCGGCTACCTCCATCGCCTGCTTCCGCATTAAAGAATGCTGTGTAGTCTGCGACACGGGATGCCTGTTGCATGTTGTGAGTCACAATGATGATCGTGAACTGCTGTTTTAGCTCATGAATCAGGTCTTCTACGCGCAGTGTGGAGATAGGGTCAAGCGCAGAGCAAGGTTCATCCATCAGGATGACTTCTGGTTCGATCGCGATCGCCCGTGCAATACACAAACGCTGCTGCTGACCACCAGACAGGGATAATCCGCTTTGCTTCAGTTTATCTTTCACTTCGTCCCATAGTGCCGATCCCCGGAGAGAACGTTCTACGAGTTCATCCATGTCGCCCTTGTAGCCATTTACTCGTGCGCCAAATGCAATATTTTCGTAAATGGATTTAGGAAAGGGGTTGGCTTTTTGAAAGACCATTCCAACCCGACGACGAACTTCCACGGGATCGACTTTGGGGTCATATAAATCAACGCCCTGGTATGTAATCTTACCCTCCACCCGTGCGCCAGGGATGAGATCGTTCAAGCGGTTGTAGCAGCGCAACAACGTACTTTTACCGCAACCAGAGGGTCCGATGAATGCAACGACTCGATTCTTCGGAATATCCAGGAAGACATTCCGAACTGCCTGGAATGAACCGTAGTAAATTGAGACGTTTTCAGTTTGGATGACAACATCGCTTTCCGGCAGCATCGAACTGCGGGCGTTGGGTTGAGTCGAAGGATTTGTAGTCATAAAGGTAATCGGTAAACGCGATGGGGCTGTATGTGAAAGAACATTAGTACACCTTGCGACTGGTGAGGGCGCGGGCAAGAATACTGACAGCTAAAATCAACAACACCACGATTAAGGCAGCGACCCAAGCCAGTTCTTGCTGGTTTTTGTAAGGGGAAATTGCATAGTTGTAAATCAGCACGGATAGGGTGGCGATCGGCTCCCGAAGTCCTTTAGCATCGTACTGATTAAACAGCGCTGTAAACAGCAAGGGTGCTGTTTCTCCGGCGGCTCTTGCTAGCGCCAGTGTGACACCTGTGGCAATAAACGGCAGCGCCGCCGGAAGAATAATGCTGAATACGCTTTGAAAGTTGGTGGCTCCAATGCCTACCGCTGCCTGTCTGACATCTCTAGGAATGGACTTTAACCCTTCTTCAGCCGTCCGGATCACAATTGGTGCCATCAATACAGCGAGTGCCACCCCTCCGGCGATCGCAGAAAAGGTGCCTAGTGTCAGCACGACAACGCCATAGGCGAATAGTCCGGCAATGATAGACGGAACACCACTCAACACATTGGTGCAGAAGTGAACAAACTGCGACAGTTTATTGCCCCGCCCAAATTCAACGTTGTAAACGGCAGTGAGAACACCAAACGGAACGCTGATCAATGCACCAATGAGACAAGTCAAGAGCGTCCCGACGATCGCATTGCGAAACCCTCCACCCTCAACCAGAGGCGGGGGAGGTAACTCCGTGAAGACAGCAGGACTGAAACGGCCAAGACCATTGGCTATCACCATAAAGATGATAGAAGCAAGCGGAAGAATGGCGATCGCGACGCAGGCAAACACCAAGCCTGTCATCACGTTGCCAAAAACTTTCCGACCTGAAGAAACGCCAGTATCGAATTCTCCAGGAGCAATGTCGGAAATCACGCGATCGGATGGATTCGTCATAACACTGAAAAACCTACTGCAACAGACTATGCCTGAACTACTCGACTTGCTGGAAACGTCCCACAATGAATTCAGCCAGAACATTAACGGCAAGGGTTAATAACATCAGAACCAACGCTTCATAGAATAGTGCTGACTTTTGAAGCCCACTGGCTTCTCCAAACTGGTTTGCAATCAACGCAGAAATGGTAGAAGCAGGCGCAAACCAGGAAATATTGATTCTGTTTGAATTACCAACCAACATTGCCAGCGCCATCGTTTCACCGAGTGCCCGTCCAAGCGCCAGCATAATTGAACCGATGATTCCAGACAGTCCAGCTGGAACCAAAACTTTTGTGATGGTTTCCCAACGAGTTGCCCCTAATCCATAGGCTCCCTGCCGCAGTTGAGGCGGAATAGATATCATTGTGTCTCGCGAGATCGCGATGATCGTCGGCAAAATCATGATTGCCAGCACCAGAGATGCAGCAAACAGTTGTCGAGTTGACGGCGAGGTAGAGAAGATGGGAACCCAACCAAAGGCATTGTTAACCCACTTCAGCAAGGGCAGAATTGCCGGAATAAAAATAAAAATTCCCCACATCCCGTAGACCACGCTAGGGATCGCTGCCAGAAGTTCAACGGTGAAGGCGATCGGCGTCAAAATTTTGCGAGGCAGAAAATTCTCGCTTAAGAAAATTGCCACTCCCACGCCAAGCGGAATCGCAAACAGAAGGGCAATAAACGAACTGAGGATCGTCCCGTAAATTTGAGGAAACGCACCATAAACATCTTGAACCGGGTTCCAAGTGCTGCTAGCCAGGAATCCTAATCCAAAACTAGCAATAGCTGGAATGGCGATCGACAGCAGCGAATACGTAATCCAGATCAGGACAAGCCCAATCCCGATCGCCAAAATAACCGTCAGCCAATAGAAAATTCGGTCTGTCAGGCGAACGCCACTAAATTTACTAGATGATTCTATGAGTGTTTCTTGTTGGGCTGTAGTCAGCGAAGTCATGATTTTCTGGGGGCAATCGCCACGACAATAGGCTTAAACTTAGACTGCAAGGGCAAATCCATCACATTAATTAAGGCTTTAACCAATAGAGGCAGAGAGCAGGCAAACGCCCCCCTCTGCATCTCGATTCAGTCAATCCCTACTTAATCTGAGCAACCGCATCCTGAACTTTTGTAGCTAATTCCTCATCAATGGGGATGTAGCCTAGCTCTTCAGCCCCCGCTTTTCCGTCGGTTAATGCCCAAGTCACCACGTTCTTGATGGCATCTGCCTTGGCTGCATCGGAATACCCAGGATAAAACAGCATCCAGGTCAACGTCGTGATTGGATAAGCCTGTGCATCAGACGGATCAGCCACAATCAGCGCAAAATCAGGCGGAACCGTTTCACCCTTGAATGCCAACGCACCAGACTCAGGGCTAGGCTCAATAATGTTACCGGCTTTATTCTCAATTGCCGCCATCTTCAAGCCATTCTCCCTGGCATAGGAAAATTCAACATAACCCAATGCGCCGGGTGTTTGCTGGAGCTGAGCCGTGATCCCTTCGTTCCCTTTTGCGCCAGTACCCGTTGCCCATTCAACAGACTTATCTGCACCTGCCGTCCAGTTCGGACAAGCGGCAGCCAGGTGAGTCGTGAAGCCAAAAGTCGTTCCACTACCGTCTGAACGATACACCCACTGAATCGGCTCGTCAGGCAGTGTTACACCTTGGTTAGATGAAGCGATCGCTGGATCATTCCAATTGCTGATCTCACCCGTCACAATACCGCAATAAGCGTTGCGAGAGAGCTTCAGCTCGTCAACCCCATCCAAGTTGTAAGCAAAAACGATGCTACCACTGGTCATTGGCACTTGAATCGGATCAGCCCCATTATTGGCTGCCTTAAACTTCTCACGCTCTTCATCTTTCAAAGGAGCATCGCTGGCTCCGAAGTCCACCGTACCAGCTAAGAACTGCTCGACCCCAGCACCGCTACCAACGGATTGATAACTGATTTGTACATTGGAGTTCTCTTTGTTGTAGTCAGCAAACCAACGCTGGTAAAGCGGAGCCGGGAAAGACGCACCTGCACCACTAAGGGTTACAGTTGAACCACCTCCACCTGCCTGAGGAGAGGTTGGGGCACCGCTGGTTGGAGAAGTGGAAACATCAGTACTAGTGGGAGCGCAAGATACGGCTAAACCCAGAGAGGCAGCCGTCAGAGTTGCGAGAAAAGCCCGTCTTTTGAGGCACGATAGGGATGTCATGCAATCTACCCGATATTGATTACTTATGAGTATGTCGCAAGCATAGTACTGTTCAATGGTGAAGAATAGATTAATCTTTAGGTAAAGGGAAGTTTATCTTTAACAAGAGAAAAATAAACTTAAGCATCTTATAAGATTATCCCGGATTTCCTTGGTCAAACGATCGAACCCCTCTCGACCAAGCGATAGAGTGTAGTTAACGCTTGTGAACTAAATAAATTGTGGAGTGAATTTTCACGTCCCACAGATACGCTTCACAAATACCCAGGCAGACAGGATATCCAGGTCACAAGAATCGTAGCTTATTTAATTTACATTCCTAAATAAATTGCGTTTAGATAAACTGATTCCACCTGTAAATTTTCTGTTGATGGATGGCGTGGTGTCGGAGCAATCCCGGCGGGGTTGCCCGGTCTGAGAAGACAGACACGGTGGTCTGCCCTGACCGATGGCAAAATCAACGAAACATTTACAAAACGAAACATTTACAAGTGGAACTGATTTAACACAATCCAACCGATTCATTAATCTGTAAAAACTATGGGCTGTCTTAAATGATTAGCAGGAACGATCGCATGATGATGTACCACGTAATTTATGACGGCAACTGTAATCTATGTGTCAATTTAGTGAAACTGCTGGAACTGCTCGATCGCGGCGATCGCTTCATTTACGCTCCGATGCAAGACCAATCGACCCTCGATCGCTTCGGAATCACCCCTGAAGACTGTGAACTAGGCATGATCCTGATCAACGCCGCTCACCCCGATCAACGCTGGCAAGGCAGCATCGCCGCCGAAGAAATCGGACGGTTACTGCCGATGGGTTGGCTATTCGTGGAAGCCTATCGAGCCATGCCGGGGGTGAAGTGGATAGGCGATCGCGTCTACGAACAAATCCGCGATAATCGCTACACCCTGTTTGGCAAACGATCGACAACCTATCAATCAGCATATTCGAGGTGTAAAGAGAGTTGCGATCGGTATTTTAAGTGAGGGGGTGAGGGGGTGATGGGGTGATGAAAATTATCTCTACTCCCCACTCCCCACTCCCACTCCTCCACTCCCCCAC
>JAAUSF010000239.1 GCA_012033255.1 Cyanobacteria bacterium RU_5_0 | reverse complement strand
CCGGATTAGGACAGGATCAGTCAATGCCGGATTAATGGGCAAACCAACGCTCAGCCAAAAAGCAAACCCAATCAGCAGAATACCGATCAGTTTGGAGACGGCTCGCCCCCCAAGCGGAAGCGATCGCGTTTTTCCCAGAGCAACATTCCAGCCGCTAAATAAAACAGAATACTCATCCCCAGATGAGCCGTGTCCCCGGATTTCCGAACGAGGGTCAGGTAAGCGGTGACCAACGCTGTTATACTGCCCAGTAGCCAATACTGGCTTGTTCTCAACACTCTGAATGACACTAAATCTGTGACTTTCATGTTGACCCTAAACAGAAGAGGGGGCTACAAAAAACGTATTCACTATGAAAATGGCTAACCCAAAGAGACCGTAGAGTTCCGGTTCCGCTTCATGAATCTTTAACGATGACCTGGGGAGTTCTCTGTTGTTTTGAGGAAAATCATAGTCGCTTTTGTTACAGGTTTTACAAAGTTGCGTTAAAGATGGCTGTTTGGAATGTAAACATTGGGTCAATCTAAAGTGGACGAATCGAGGGATGAGAGAGAGGACGATCGCCCTTCCATACCATCCCCCGACTGACTCAACCAGGCAGCGATCGGGGTTTAGGTGAACCTGAAGTCCCGCCCAATCTCAACATTGGTGGTATCTTGCACAATGCCGATGCGTTCACTGCCATAGTAGATCTCTGTATCAAGTCCGGCACCACCCACCACGCTTCTAAACTTGTCTAGCCTGAACTGGCTGGCATTAGTGCCACTGCCCCGCACATCAACCCAATCATTTGCCCAATCCCAGTTGTTGATCACCGCATAGCCATCTCCCGGCTCCACATAAGAAATGCCCCAAGCTCCACCCAGAATGAAGTAATCCACACCAGCCCCACCGTCAAGCGTGTCAAATTGTGAGGCGCTGGTTACTGTTGTGCCATAGCCATTGAGGCGATCGGTTCCGTCCTCTCCCATTAGAGAGTCATTGCCAAACCCACCGAGCAAATTGTCATCACCACCCCGACCCAAAAGGCGATCGTTCCCCTCCAGACCGTTCAGTGTATTGTTGAGACCGTTCCCTGTGATCGTGTTATCAACTTGGTTGCCTGTTCCGTTGACTGCTGAACCTGCAAGGGTTAGATGATCTAATCCGGAAGTGGCATTTTGCTGATTGAAATTGTTCGGGTTCCAGCTGACCCGCAAATCCCAACTGATGTAAGCCAGTACGGTTTCAATCCCTGTGCCTGACAAGTCAACAATCTTGTCGCCTGAGTTGTCAACTACGAAAAGGGTATCTTCTCGGACAGACGTACTCAAACTGCCAAGCAAGGTATCGGCTCCTGCCCCACCGTCAACCCGATCGTTGCCTCGGTTTCCATAGAGAATGTCATTGCCATTCCAGCCATTGAGAGAGTCGTTACCAGTTCCACCGTCTAGGGTGTCAGCCCCATTCCCACCTAGCAGGGTGTCGTTACCTGCATCACCGTAGAGCGCATCACTGCTAGAGTCATAGAAGGTTGCTCCACCGCCATCGAGAGAGTCATTCCCGTCCCCTCCCCGGAGCGTGTCTCTGTCATAACCACCGTAGAGCGTATCATTTCCACCTGCCCCATTCACAAAGTCATTACCACGCAGAGCATCGATCCGATCGTTGCCTGAACCACCAGTGATTGTGTCGTTACCATCCGTAGGAAAAGTTGCCATTTTATTTCTCCCTTTTGTAGTAAACGGATTGAGTTATGAACCCTTCTGTTTACTTATTAGTTGGCTTTTTTGGGTTTATTCACGGGCTGAACGGAACATTGAGTGAATTGAGTGAATTGAGTGAATTTGAAATGTGCGATCGTTTTCCTATCAGAAAATCTCCAGAGATAAATCTCTGAAGGAAAGCACCCAAAGTTAAGATTTTGAGTGAAGCTGTGCGACTTGTTCCCTCCTTTTTAAGCAGGGTTAGGGAGGATCAAACTACGCGAATGCCGAATCAGAGAACATCGCGTAGTAGCTAATGTTCTGCTGTGAGCGTCTCTAGACAGTTCGACAGGTTGAAATCTAACTTTCGTACCCCTACTGACCTCGCATTTTGCTAGGTTCACAACTTAGCCCTGAGCTAGGGACAAAACGGAATTAATTTCTTAAATTCAGATTGTTTGAATGATACGTCATTTAACACCATTCAACCGACATGGGAATCCTATTCTCTATCCTTTGCACAATCTGTTATCGATATGCTTCTCAGCTATCCGGTTATACCGTATCGATCTGCTATGAACCCAGTTAACGGTGACGATCGATTACTTGTCCCTCACTCTGAGCGCGATCATTTTCAAGGATCGCTCGAAGCTCCGGTGGTATTGGTGAACTATGGTGATTACCAATGTTTTATATGCGGTGAGGTTCATCGGTTAATCAAGGCAATTCAGCAGCCATTTGCGATCGGTGTAGCCGCGTCAGAGAAGACTCAACTGTGCTTGGTGTTCCGCCATTGTCCACAAACACAACTTCATCCTCACGCCCAAAAGGCAGCAGAAACCGCCGAAGCCGCCGCCGCTCAAGGTCAGTTTTGGCAGATGCATGACGTTCTATTTGAGCATCAGCAGGCGTTACAGAACGGTGATTTGGTTAAGTATGCGAATGAGCTAGGACTAGATATTCCTCGGTTTCTTCGAGATATTGCCAACCGCACTTATCTCAATCGGGTGAATGAAGACATCGAAAGTGGTCAACGGAGTGGTGTTGCTAGTCCACCTGCTTTGTTTATCAATGGCATTCGCTATCGAGATGCCTGGGACGCTGAAAGTTTACAAGGTGCGATCGTCAGATTGATTAAATGAGTTGGCTTTTCAAGTGTTGATGGGTAGTGCCCACTTTACAGAAAATAGCTGTGTTTTCATAAAACTGATTTAGCAGGAGAGTTAGATATGAGTGCTGTTCCCGCTTTAGAACAAATGCCTTGCCGCTCGACCTCTAAATGTCCTTCTAAGCCCAAACGCAATCGAGGAGTAATCTTGACTTTTCATGGATGGGAAAAGTTGCAAGCGGCAATGACTCAAGCTGAATTTAATGAGAATGCTGGAAATCGCTTTACGGTGGAAGAACTGAGCGATCGCACCTGTTTGGCCGTACATACGATCGCCAGGGTGCTAAAGCGTTCAGAGCCAGTGGATAAACAATCATTGCAGTATACGTTTCGAGCCTTTGGGCTGACGCTAAACACCAGCGATTTTACTCGCCCTTCTTCACTCTCTGAAAAATTAGATATCCGGCATCAGAACCCGCACCAAGACTGGGGAGAAGCTGTAGATGTCTCGGTGTTTTATGGTAGAGCCGAAGAGCTTACACAACTCAGACAGTGGATTTTAGAAGACCATTGCCGATCGGTTTCCTTGTTTGGCATGGGGGGGATGGGCAAAAGCACATTGTCCGTCAAGTTGGCGCTGCAAATTCAAACTGAGTTTGACATCGTAGTGTGGCGATCGCTCCAAAATGCGCCCTCTCTGGACGAATTTTTGAATAGCATTCTGTCATTCATCCTGCCGATACGAGGAGAAGACTTTGCAGTGTCCAGCACTCTCAATGAAAAATTATCCAAGCTAATGGAGTGCTTGCGGACTAGTCGTTGTTTACTGATCGTTGACAACGTTGAAACCATTTTGAGCATCGGTGAAGGAGCAGGGCAATGGCAGGAAGGCTATGAGGGATATGGTCAATGGCTTCGCTGTGTTGGAGAAGTCCCCCATCAGAGTTGCCTGATTTTCACCAGTCGCGAGAAGCCAAAAGAGATTGCTTTGTTGGAAGGAGCGCAGTCGCCGGTTCGATCGCTCCAACTTAGAGGCTTGACCGCCAGTGAAGGGCAAGCTTTATTCCGGCACAAAGGGCAGTTCACCGGAACGGAGGCAGAATGGCAAGAATTGATCGCCCATTACGGCGGAAATCCTCTGGCACTAAAGCTAGTAGGTGCTGCCACGCAAGAACTTTTTAACGGTAAAATTGCAGAGGTTTTGAAATACGTGAGACAAGGCGTGATGGTCTTTGAAGATATTCGTGACTTGCTAGAACGGCAATTCAATCGTCTGTCTGAGCTAGAGCAAGAGGTCATCAGTTGGTTAGCGATGCATCGAAAGCCAGTATCGTTGGCAGAATTGGAAGAAGATGGTGCGATCACGCCTTGCAAATCCAAATTACCAGGCGTGATCAAATCGTTGTTGCGACGATCGCTGATTGAGAAAGCGACCTCATCACTGATCGAAAGTGGAACCGAGTATTTCTTAATGCAACCTGTCGTCATGGAATATCTCATTGAACGACTGATTGAACAATACCAGGGTAAGCCTCAAACTAAGTTTTTAGCTTCTTTCCCTGGAATGGTTTAACGCTTGACAGAGTTAGCGGATTGATTGAACAATAAATCTCGCGACTGCTCAACACTGATGGCTTGATTCTTAAACGCTTCTGCTTTCTCATAGGCTCGAAGGGTTGCCGGACGTGTGCCGATCGTTGCAAACCAACGCTGCACATTCGGAAATGCTTCAAGCTTTTGACCTTGCCGTTCGTAGGGCACAATCCAGGGATAGATTGCAATATCCGCGATCGAATAATCGCCTGCAACAAATTCACGATCGCTCAGTCGCTTATCCAGCACCGCATACAAGCGCCCCGTTTCATTGACATACCGATCGATCGCATAAGGAATCTTTTCCGGGGCATACTGGCTGAAATGATGGTTTTGCCCTGCCATTGGTCCCAAGCCACCCATCTGCCAGAATAGCCACTGGAGAACCTCTACTCGATCGCGAATCGCTGTTGGAATCAACGTTCCAGTTTTTTCTGCCAAGTAGAGCAAAATTGCACCGGACTCGAAAACAGAAATCGGGTCGCCACCCTCCGTAGGCTCGTGATCCACAATAGCTGGAATGCGATTGTTGGGAGAAATCGCCAGAAACTCTGGCTTAAACTGATCGCCTGCACCAATATTAATCGGAACAAGGGTATAGGATAATCCGGCTTCCTCCAAAAACAGCGTGATTTTGTGCCCGTTTGGGGTTGTCCAGTAATACAGTTCAATCATGGATGGTGTCTCCTGTTGCTATGAACATTATTCCTTAGAATTGTGAATTAAATGAATTGTGGGGTGGATGTCTGCACCCGTCCCAACGGGCAAGAAGAATTGCGTAGGGGCAGACCCACGTGTCTGCCCTCTAATCCAGGGCAACCACACCGGGATTGCCCAACCCCAGCCCCAACCCACG
>JAAUSF010000238.1 GCA_012033255.1 Cyanobacteria bacterium RU_5_0 | reverse complement strand
CAGGGATTGCCCCAACCCCAGGGCAACCACACAGGGATTGCCCCAACCCCAGGGCAACCACACCGGGATTGCCCCAACCCCACGCCATCCATCAACAGAAAATTTACAGGTAAGAACATTTATCGAATTGGTATTCATACATTGATAAAGGCTTAAAAAGCCGCCACAGAAAATTTACTCTGCGGCGGCTTATCTTGATATTGAGCGAATTGGAATTTAAATTTCAGGGTGTTGAGGGGATAAGTCGATCGGCTTATTACACCGCAGGCGTCGCATCAAAGATGTAAAATGCAGCATCTTCAAATGTCCAACCGGGGGCTTTACCGGATGAGACAAGATCGTCTTTCAAGGAGTATTGATATCTCCAAGGATTCTGTGCTGAGTATTGATAAAGCGGAATTGAACCTGATGCAGGTTGGGCTTTATAAGCATAGAAAGCAGGTCCATCTTGCAGCCAACCTTGCGGCGGAGTCGAGTTAGTAGAGTAATAGTATCTCCAAGGATCTTTGGCAAAGAATCGGTAGACCGGAACCGTATTTGGTTCACCCGATCCGAATGCAAAAAAAGCAACGCCAGACCGTTTCCAGCCTTCGCCGATATCAGGGCTAGGGGAGTATTGGTATCTCCAAATCGGAGTTTCGGCATAGTACTCGTAAACAGGAGTAATGATAGACATTGTTAATTCTCCATAAGTGTAACCAAAGCAGGCAATCATCTGAAGATCCGCTTTAACAATTGCGAGGTAATATGCAGATCTCTTGTGCTTTGTGGTAACCTGGTCGCTTGCCTGAGTTCCCCCATCGGAGATAGTAACATCAAGACTTCTAAAAGACGGCTGAAGAAAAATAAAGTTAATTAGACTACAGTTGTATTAGGAGAATGTTTAAAAAGTATTTTTATCATCAAGAGATTCTTCCCCTAACCCTATTCCTTACTCCCTATTCCCTATCCCCCTATGCACCTCGAATGGCAAGCCGCTAAAACTTACGAAGACATTCTGTATTACAAAACAGATGGGATCGCCAAAATCACGATTAACCGTCCCCATAAACGGAATGCATTTCGTCCTAAAACAGTATTTGAACTGTATGATGCGTTTGTGGATGCGAGAGAGGACACGAGTATCGGTGTGGTGCTGCTAACGGGAGCAAGTCCACATACCGATGGCAAATATGCTTTTTGTTCGGGCGGCGATCAGAGTGTGCGATCGGAGGCAGGTTATGTCGGGGAAGATGGGATTCCTCGATTGAATGTGTTAGATTTACAGCGATTGATTCGATCGATGCCCAAGGTCGTGATTGCGTTGGTGGCAGGCTATGCGATCGGCGGAGGACATGTTCTGCATATCGTCTGTGATTTGACGATCGCGGCGGATAACGCTATTTTTGGGCAGACGGGTCCCAAAGTCGGCAGTTTTGATGGCGGATTTGGTGCCAGTTATTTAGCCCGAATTGTGGGTCAGAAAAAGGCGCGAGAAATTTGGTATCTCTGTCGGCAGTACAATGCTCAACAGGCGCTCGAAATGGGATTGGTGAATTGTGTTGTGCCAGTAGAACAGTTGGAAGCGGAAGGCATTCAATGGGCACAGGAAATTCTAGAGAAAAGCCCGATCGCCATTCGTTGTTTGAAAGCCGCTTTTAATGCCGATTGTGATGGTCAAGTAGGATTGCAAGAACTAGCAGGAAATGCCACTTTGCTCTACTACATGACGGAAGAGGGAGCGGAAGGAAAACAAGCCTTTTTGGAGAAACGGAACCCCGATTTTCGCAAATATCCTTGGCTCCCGTGAACATCCATCCCTGAATTTTGGATAGGAGGGACGCAATGAAATTCTCAATGTCGTTTGTTGCCATCCGAAAAATTAAGCCGAGCGTGTCTCGATGGAATTTTTCCGATCACGAACTCGATCGAGCCGCCCGATTATTGATGGATGTGGATGGAGTGATTAACCCGCTCGTGCTTCGTCGAGAAGGTGGTTTAGAATCCTACGAAGTAATCGATGGCAACTTTGAATATTATGCGGCTGCACGAGCCAATGAAATTGATCCACGATGGGAGACGATCGGGGTATTCATCATTGAACCAGAACAAGAAAAAGCGATTCAGGAACAAATTAAGCTATTGCGACCCAAGTTGGTTTACGCGCCACGAACTAAACAAGAGGAATGGAATCATCCTACAGATCTTGAATCTCGCGTTACACTGCTTGAATCTAGACAAACAACGCTAGAAACACAGCAGATGCAACTTGAATTGCAAACTATTAGAGATATTAAAACTCACTTGGAAGAACTCCACGCCCAACTCAACAGACGAAATAATTTGCTTGACCTTTTCAATGATGCGGAGATAGCTGAATTACTCGATCGAATGAAACGAGTTGGTCTAACAGGTAAGAATGCTGAGAAAGTTATTGAAACGATCGAACATGAACGTCAAGAACGAAGATTTGGATCTCTTAAGGATGTCGTTACACGAGTCAAAGGATTAACTTATGAACGAATCGTAGAGCTAATTGAAGTTTGATCGGTAGATTCGGTGTAATAGATAGAGCAACCGAAAGGACTTTCGAGCCGTTTCCCAAAAATTGGCGAGCGAGGGAGGCGGTTCGGGTCACCATCAGCATTTGGTTAATCGCTACAGCAAATGGTGGTAGTCGTTAAAGCGACGGATTTGCCAAAGATCGGTATTGAAGCGGTTTTGATCAGTACGTTGCCAGCGCGATCGATCCACCCAAAATTCAAATAATGCCGTGTTGCGGGCATGAATGCGCCAGGATCGATCGCATCCCATCAATTCAGCAATTAAATGTTGCAAAATCCAGCTATGAGTAACAATCCAAACCTGTTCACCGTCGGCGTGGCGTTCCAGTAGCGTATGAATAAACTGACGGGCACGACTCCGCGCTTCTAGCAATGATTCAGCGTCCGGGATTTGAATCCAGTCGAGGGAGTGTTCTAGACGATCGCACAGATCTGGAAATTGTGCTTTTGCTTCTGCCCAAGTCAATCCTTTGAAAATACCATTCTGAAACTCCTTGAGTTCATCCGCATACTGAACGACGATCGAGGAATGAAATGGCTTAGCTAAAACTTGTACAGATGAGTCAATTTCTCCATTGATGAGATCGCTAATCATCGCGGGTAGCGGTTCCATTAAAAAACGAGCTAGCAGAATCTCAGTTGTTTGCGCTGCCCGTTTCAAAGGGCTACTATACACACAAGACGGATGCCAAGATTCTGCTAGCAACCGCTGTGCCAGTTTCTCCGCCTGACTCTTACCCTCCTCTGAAAGTTCAAATTCTCCTTGCCCCTGCATCCGCTTTTGTTGATTGCCGATCGACTGAGCATGGCGGATGAAGAGAAGCTTCAACGGCTTCATGACCTTCCCTAATCTCCTAGATCAATGATTCTGTGATGGATTGATGGATTATATCAGGCTTAAGGAAAGAGATATAGCGGCTGGCAATGCATTAGCCGTGAACGCAGTTCTATTTCGCCCAGAGCCAGACATTCTGCGGATCGAACTCTTTCCAGGAGAGGACGGACTAGGCGATCGTTCCGTCTACATCGAAAATGATGGGTGCGTCAGAATCTTCCAACTCTAGTACGATTATTCTGATCAGAACTCAAACCTCCCACAGTGCCTCGACTCTCTTCTCAATTTCCTAATCAACGGTGGCAAATTGCCTCATCGCAACCAGATAAGGTGGCTCACTTGGCGCAAGTCACTCAATTGCCGCCTCTGTTAGCTCAAGTGCTGCTCAATCGGGGGATGGATACCCCTGATACGGCTCAAACCTTTTTGCAACCCGAATTGCAGGTGTTGCCCTCCCCATTGGAGGAATTTCCTGATTTGCCGATCGCCCTGGATTTCTTGCTCCGCGCCATTGCTATTCATCAGCCGATCGCTATCTGCGGCGACTATGATGCGGATGGCATGACCAGTACGGCGTTGCTGCTGCGGGCATTGCGATTTTTGGGCGCGATCGTAGACTATGCCATTCCCAGCCGAATGCAAGAAGGCTACGGCATCAATCGGCGCATCATCGAAGAGTTCTACGACGAAGGCGTGGGACTGATCCTCACCGTAGACAACGGCATTGCTGCCCATGAGCCGATCGCCAGAGCCAGAGAATTAGGGCTGACTGTCATCGTCACGGATCACCATGACATCCCCGATACGTTGCCGCCTGCCAATGCAATTCTCAATCCTAAACTGATTCCTGAAACTTCGCCCTATCGCGGGATCGCAGGCGTGGGAGTCGCTTATGTGCTTGCCGTTTGTTTGGCGCAATGTTTGAACAGAACTCAAGACTTAACCGCCCCCTTAATTGAACTATTCACCCTGGGAACGATCGCCGATCTCGCCCCGCTCACGGGAGTTAATCGTCGCTGGATCAAACGCGGCTTAAAACTGTTGCCTAAATCCCGGATATTAGGCGTTCAGGCACTCATTCAAGTAGCCGGATTAAGCAACGAAAAAGAACTGAAACCTGAAGCGATTGGGTTTCGATTAGGACCGCGAATTAACGCGATCGGACGACTGGCTGATCCGCAAATTGTCATCGAACTTTTTACGACTGAAGATGAGGGAAGGGCGCTTGAACTTGCAATGAAATGTGAGCAAGTGAACCAGCTACGACAACGTCTCTGTGAATTGATTGAAGGCGAGGCGATCGCATGGTGTGAAGCAAGCCAGATGGATTGGCAACATGAACGAGTGCTAGTGATCGTGCAACCTGAATGGCATCATGGCGTGATCGGCATTGTTGCCTCTCGCTTAGTCGAACGATATGGCGTACCTGTCTTCATCGGCACCTATGAATCTGACAGCCAAATTCGCGGCTCAGCCCGTAGCATTCCTGAATTTAATGTGTTTGAAGCCTTGCAATTCTGCGGTGATATTTTAGAGAAATTTGGTGGACATCGAGCCGCAGGTGGCTTCTCATTGCAAGCCGAAAACTTGGAAGCGTTTCGATCGCGTCTCCGTCTCTTTGCCCACGGACAGTTACAGCTTGAACACCTGAAGCCCTTAGTCACGATCGACACTCAAGCCAATTTCAGCGATCTCACCCTCGATTTCTATCAACAAATCGATCGACTCCATCCTTGCGGCATTGATAACGCAGAACCCGTCTTCTGGACTCCCAACGTCCGAATCCTCGACCAGCAGACGATCGGACGCGATCACGCCCACCTCAAACTCACCCTCGCCCAAGACCCCCCATCCCCTCATCCCCCCA
>JAAUSF010000091.1 GCA_012033255.1 Cyanobacteria bacterium RU_5_0 | reverse complement strand
CGACACACGGGATTGCCCTCTACGCCAGGGCAACCACACAGGGATTGCCTTCTACGCCAGGGCAACCACACAGGGATTGCCCCAACAATATATCAATTCCAGATTTCATCTGAGGTGTAGGTGTCGTGAGAGGAGATGAAAATTGCCTCCAAGCGGATGTTTTGGTAGTGGGTGGTGGGACGGGAGGAACGGCGGCGGCGATTCAAGCAGCTCGTCGAGGAGCAAAAACAATCTTGGTGAGTGAATTTCCGTGGCTAGGTGGGATGCTGACGGCGGCAGGTGTTTCTGCGCCAGATGGCAATGAGCTAGCGGCGTTTCAAACAGGCATCTGGGGAGCCTTTCTCCGAGAGTTGCACGATCGCCAACCCCACGGACTCGATCATGCCTGGGTTAGTTTTTTCACATATGAGCCGCGAATTGGAGCCGCGATTTTTGCCGATTGGGTGCGTCAACTCCCGAATCTGCATTGGATTAGCTATCAGATTCCTTTGGAAGTCAAGAAACAGGGCGATCGGATTGTGGGGGTTCGCTTTGCCGATTTTACTGTTGATGCCACACTGACACTGGATGGAACTGAATTAGGCGATCTGCTGGCTTTAGCCGAGGTTTCCTATCGCTGGGGCTGGGAATGGAAAACGGAATGGGGAGAACCGAGTGCCCCCGTGCAAGCGAATGAGTTGACCAATCAATTCCCAGTGCAAGCACCGACCTGGATAGTCGTGTTACAAGAGTTTGAGGCTGACGAGGCACCGGAAATTTTGGCTCCTCCAACGGATAATCCCGATCGATTCATCGGCACTTGGGAGGGGTATGCAGGATATGAGGAGCTTTCCTTCTTCAACTATGGGCGATTGCCTGGAAATCGCTTCATGCTCAATTGGCCCCATCATGGCAACGATTATGGAGTTGGCTTAAATCGCCTGATTCAGTCTGAATCTAAGCGACGAGAGTTTTTACAAGAGGCATACTGGCACTCTCAAAGCTTCGCTCGATTTCTGCAAACCCAACTGGGACGGCGCTACGGATTAGCAGAGACACTCTTTCCGCAACAGGTCGATCGTCTAGGAGGAGGAGCGTTTGCGCTGCATCCCTATTACCGGGAAAGTCGGAGGCTGCGAGGACTCGTGACAGTGCGAGAGCAGGATATTTTGCCTTTACCCGGAGGAAGAGTAGCGAGATTGCCGATCGATGAACAGGGACGATCGGAGGCGATCGCTCTCGGCAACTACGCCAACGATCATCACTATCCCGATGTTGCGTTTTCGGTACAGCCCAAGTCCATTCGCTGGGGAGGGCGTTACACAGGGACACCCTTCGCATTACCTTATCGCTGCTTGATTCCTGCCGATGTCGATGGATTACTGGTCTGTGAAAAGAATAGTTCGGTCTCGCATGTCGCCAATGGAGCCACGCGCTTGCAGCCTATCGTCTTGGGAATGGGTCAGGCGGCTGGAATGGCGGCAGCGTTATGTGTCGAATATGGTTGTCAGCCGAGAGATTTACCCGTTGAGATGGTGCAAGCGGCTTTGTTAGAAGATCCGATCGCTCCAATGGCGATCGTTCCTCTCTTCAATCTGTTGCCACACCATCCTGATTGGCTTCCCTGGCAATGTTATTATCTCAACGATCCAAGCACTTATCCAGCCGATGGTTACTGTTCTTTGGCAACCTCTCCAAGGCAAACGATTTCGATGGGTCAAACGACGCAAGCGTTTGTGGGGATTTTTGAGCGTCGCGGAGAACAGGATTATCGTTTCACGCTGACTGAACCGATCGCGGCTCATCCGTCTTTCAGTCTGGTTACGCTCGATCCCGACATCGATCGATCACTTCAAGGCTGCATCACCGGAGAGTTAATCCGCGTGTTGGGAAAACTGAATCGATCGGGGAATTGGCTATTGGTGGACTATCTATGGAAAGAGCAAACACAATGATATAGCCGTAGTCAGTTAGGTTAGGACATCGGGATTAAAGGGGGTGTGTGGGCTTTATATTTATAGCCCGGATTCATTCGCCGCAAGGCTTGCAAGTATGCTTCGGTATTGTCTCGCCGCCGCAAACGAGTCACAACCTGTCGCTGAAAATGGTTTCCATCCCATCTTTGAAAAATCGATCGGTGCCATTTCCTTCATTTTGAGGATGCTCAATTCCATCTAAGTCAATCGGTTGAATGGCTTCTGTTTCATCCCGATGCCAGATCATCTGCTGTGGCATTCCGATCTCAATTCCATATTGCTCAAATGCCAAACGAACGCGCAAGCGAAACTCACGCCCGACTTTCCATTGTTCTAATGGCTGAGTGTCAATCCATACGCGCAAGACAATTCCAGCATGGGTTAAATCTTCAACACCCAAAACATCAGGAGCTTTAAGCAAGAGCGGATGCCATACCGGATCGGTATACATTTCTTGGGAAACTTGGTTGAGTATCTCGATCGCTTGCTTGACATTGGCAGAGTAGGCGATCGAGATCATGAAATCAGAGCGTGACCAGATTCGGGTTAAATTCTCAACTTGAGAAATCGAACTGTTGGGAATTGTGATTAATCGTCCTTCTGTATTCCGAACCTGAGTGATTCGTAAATTCATGTTTTCAACAAAGCCGCTGACTGTTCCAACGGCGATCACATCACCGATCGCATACTGATCTTCGGACAAAATTAGGAATCCATTTAACAAGTCTTTGATCAGGTTTTGGGATGCTAATGAAACAGCTAACGCGACAACGGCACCGAATGTCAAAACAGAACCGACCGGAACGCCTAAACTACCTAATGCGGCTCCTAACCCGATCGCATAGACTAAAAACGTTTTTAATCCTTTTGTAGCGCGAATGATCGTTGAAATTCGTAGCGATCGACGCTGGACATCTTCTCCAAATGCAAAAAAGTCGCTATTCTCCCACGCTTTTGAGAAACGACTAATTAACACATCCCCGATTCGATTCAAGAATCCAATCATGAACCAAATCGCCAATAACATAATCGGAACAGATAACAATTCTTCGGCGAACGCTTCTGTGGAAGGGAAGATGTAGAGAATTAGAATAATTCCACCTAACCAGACAACAACCTGTCCCCAGAACAACAGCCATCGCATCAGGGCAATGAAATTTAAGCGTCGTTCTAGCGTGAATTGAAGATGCAACGCTTCTAAAAACTCTACTCGATAAGAATGTCTGGAGGTTAGCTCAGACGGATCTGGATTGGCAGTCGATTTGCTAGCTTCAACTGCTTGCTCCGTTTGTTTGGCTCTCAGTCGCCTATTTCGGAATTTCAGGATTCGTTGCATCAACCATAGAATGACGCTAGTCCCAATCATGCTGCCGCCGACCCGAATCGCTTGTTGGATTTGTTGCCGAAAAACTTCAGGCAGCCGAGCTTCTAGCGATCGTCCTAATCTCTCTTGCAGCGATAGTTTCCACTGTCGCGCTAATTCATCAATTGTCAAACCATAGTATCGAGCATCCAACTCTGTAACCGTCAGCAAATCTTGCGGTTCGCGATAGGCATCCATTGCCTGCAAAATAGTCTGGTTGTTCAGTTTGGCGACTTCTACCCGGAAGGTTTCAGGATCAAACGTGGTGCTATACTTACGGGCACTATTTGGATTCCAGCCCGGATCTTCAGCCACAACCCGTTGTAAATTCGCCTCAATTTGCTCTGCTCTCACCTCAACCAGAATGGCTCCATTGGGCTGATCTCGATTGGGAACCGCCGCTGCCGTCACTCGAAAAAGCTCTCGATTCTCAAAATGGACTGGAGCCGTTTCGATCGCTCCGACTCGCTGAACATCTGGAGGAAGCCCTTGCGTTTGCACGGGTGGGCTAGGAATAGAAAGCTGACCGGATACGGTGGGTGCCCATGCAATAACGAGGGTGCAACTAAGCAGAGCGGCGATCGTTGGGCTGATCCATTTGCCCCAGTGCAGGTGTTTTGTCACAGCAGGCGATCGCGCTCCATACCCCATACGGATGAGTTGAGAAATTGATTTGAGACGTTGTGTAAGTCGCATTGTTCCTCACAAGGTGTTGCCGAAGTAACGTTCAACTTCAATCAACATACCCCTTAATCATTGGATCGCCTGTAGGCTAACAAAAGCCAATTTGACTCTCCATCCCCCGATCGAGCGATGCCCCAAACAGCCAACAAGGTTAAACCCATGCCACACCTCAACGCAGCAAAAAAAGGCATGATTTTTCTTGGTGATCATCCTCTTGAAGGATACGCCCTGCTTTTGTCGGCAAGCCTCACTTGCGGCATTAATGCTGAGTTTAACCACTGATAAAGAAATTCTCTTAGCCAGCTTTCTACATTAGCGGCATGAGCGGTATGGTCGCGAATTTGTTTGTCGTAAGGTTGGGCACCAGGGAGAATCAACTGCTCTGGCACATTCGTTGTCCAGAGATCAATCATCTCTCTCGTGATCTCTGGATGAAACTGAACTCCGTAGGCTGTCTCGCCATAGCGAAATGCTTGATGGGGAAAGACTTCGCCTGTTGCTAGCAATACCGCGTCTTGAGGTAGCTCAAACCCCTCTTTGTGCCAGTGATAGACATGGGTGAGTTGGGCGAACGGATTGTGGCTGTTCAAGGTTGGCTGAATCGGGGCATAGCCGATTTCTCGCAGATCATCTGGGTGAGGAGTGACCGCCGCCCCTAAGACCCGCGTCAACATTTGGGCACCTAGACATATGCCCAAAAATGGCTTATTTGCCTCTAACACGATCGGAATCCAGTCTAACTCTGCTCGAATGAACGGCAGAGATGTGTCATCATTGGCACTCATCGGTCCCCCAAAGACGATCGCTCCAGCGTGACCATCCAGTCTATCTGGGAGAGCATGACCGATCGCCGGACAGCAAATCTCTAATGTGTATCCTGCTTCCTCAAGAATCTGCCCGACCAAGCCAGGATTGGACGTTGTTTGATGGACAACAATCAGAATTCTTCTCACTGTCGCTACTGTTGAATCGCCTCGTTCCTATTCGAGTCTACAGCGTTCCAGTAATAGATCACTGTTCAATTGAAGCAGATTACGACATGCGAAAGGGCACGGCATGTTCTAGATACAGCCAGTTTCACTTGCATAAGCCACACGCATACCCATCCACTCATCCACTCATCCACTCATCTACCCACCCACACACAACTGTGGCTCACTCATCTAAAAACCGCTGTAAGATGCCTGCCTCGATCTGGACGGGCGAGACGCCCATCCCACAAGCGATATAAAGAAGTTGCACACCGCGTTAATCAACAAGCTTCACTCTGCTAATTCATTCATTCTGCGGGCAAGTTCCACATCTTTATGGCTGATGCCGCCTGCGTCATGGGTCGTCAAGTCTACCGTGACGCGGTTATAAACATTGAACCATTCTGGATGATGACCCATCGATTCAGCGACCAACGCGACGCTGGACATGAAACCAAACGCTTCTACAAACGAGGCGAATTGAAATTGACGGTGGAGTTTTTCATTTTCGAGGCTCCAGCCTCCTAATTCACCCAGCGCCGCATTTATTTCATCCAGAGTTAGTTTTGTGGGGGCAGACATAGTTGGAACCTGAGTCGTTAATGAGGGAGTCAATGAGGAAGGATGGGCGGTTTGGGCGAAGCTAGTCGATCGCCAACCCAGCAGCATTATCCCAAGCGCCAGCCCCAATACTACACCAGCTAGTAGCACACGGGATAGGCTCGATCGATGGAAGAATCTTTTATACGTCATAGATGAAATTCTCTCGTTAATGGGGAGTAACGGCATAGCACACTAACTGGGCAAGGCGAAGACGGAGGGTTTCTAAACCGAGACGATCGCTAGCTGAAATAAATACGGCTTGCGGATACTCATCCTTGGCAAAGGCGAGGGTTTCACTATTCACCTGATCGACTTTGTTGAACAGGATGAGGGCAGGTCCGGGTGTAATCGGCATCCCTGACAAAATCGTCATCACCGATCGAATCTGGCTCTGCCACGCTGGATGAGAGAGATCGACGACATGCAGCAGCGCATCTGCTTCAGTCACTTCCTCTAAAGTGGCACGGAAGGCATCCATCAGCGAGGGCGGAAGATCATGAATGAAGCCAACCGTATCAATGAGAACGATCGGCATCATTTCTCCGGTGCGAGGGTCAGTCAGCATCGATCGTCGGGTTGTGGGGTCGAGGGTCGCGAATAGCTGATCCGCCGTATAGACCTCAGCATTGGTGAGAACATTGAGCAATGTCGATTTTCCGGCGTTGGTATAGCCAACAATGGCGATCGAAGGGATTTCTTGATGTTGGCGCTGTTGACGGAGCCGCGATCGGTGTGCCTGAAGCTGAGTGACATCTTGCTGCAAGCGAGAAATCCGCCGTTGAATAGCGCGTCGTTCAGTTTCTAGTTTCGTTTCCCCCGGACCTCGCGTTCCAATTCCACCGCCCAATCGCGACATTGCCCGTCCCCGTCCTGCTAGCCGAGGCAACATATACTCCAATTGTGCCAATTCGACCTGCAACTTTCCGGCTCCTGATTGCGCCCGTTGCGCGAAGATATCCAGAATTACTTCCGTTCGATCGACTACGCGCACCCCAATCTGCACCTCCAAATTTCGCACCTGCGCTGGAGACAAATCGCGATCGAACACAATGACATTTGCCCCGATTGTCTGCGCCGTTAGAGCAATTTCTTGAACTTTTCCTTCTCCAACCACCGTTTGTGGATGAGGACTTGGTCTTTTTTGGCGTAAGACTTGCAGCACTTCCCCACCTGCCGTTTCCACGAGCCGCGCCACTTCTGTCAACCCATCTTGGAAACGTTGTGGTGACATCTCGCTGGTCATCAACCCCACCACCAGCACTCGGTCTTGATCGGGGCTGACCTGTCGGGCAACATATTCACGCCGAAATTCTTCTTCCAGTCCCTCTGTCAAGTCTAAGAAGTCTTGTTGTGTTACTACATCCAGGCTGAGGGGCGGCGAGACTGTCCAGCCTACCTCTGGATGAGGCACGAGATGAGCAAGATAGGCCTCCTTCACATAGCCAGTTGCCCCACCTCCTCGACGCTCAAAGCCGTCTCCAGAGAGAGTCAACATCACAAGTGCATCAAGCCGTTGCAATGCCATCGCCGTTAACGTAGATTCACTGGGTACTTCTGGCTTAAGTTGAGTCGCGATGCAGCGAATTCCACTTAGACGCTCTGCTCCATAGCGAGGAAGTTCCATCGGCGGGATCTGAGTCTGACGCACCGTTCCCACACCGACTCGAATGACCTGTCCACGTCGGTTGATATAAGTGCAAACAGGCTGATCAAGCTCCGTGCTAATCGCCGCCAGCCGTTGAGCGAATTCAGGCGTGGTGATGCGATCGCCCGGTACTCGCTGATGATATAGCCGTTGCAATTGCTTCAGTTGGCTGGGTTTTAATCCCTGAAGCTGTCCATAGATCGTTTCGATAAGTTCACCTGATCAAAATTTTGATCTTCAAAGTTAACTGCTCCTATTCTACGATCCTCTCGCTAGTAAGGGAATCGAAGATTAATTTGTGTTATCGGGTAATTTCAACCTTTGACGGCTGTCGGGAATTGAAACGATTTGCATCCCCAACGGTAGGGGTAAGTTTTGTGCTTACTCTTGCAATTCTTGAAAAATTTACCGGATCAGCACTCGAGAGATTGAGCAGATCAACGTCTTTAATTTCTGGTTCAGTAACCCGAAGATGCTGTTCTAGAAGAGCTAGATTACGCACGTTGGATTTGTAGAAAGCATCGAATAGATCACCAATGAACGGAACTGTGCCAACAACAGCCTCCAGGGTGATATTAAATATCATTTGCCGCAATATCACCGCAGGCAAACGAAATCGAGTTGCTAAATAAATGATATATGCCGAAAAAGCAGTGCTGATTAAATCTCCGGCACCTGGAACTAACCCAATAATTGGATCTAGCCCGATCCGAAATCCAATAACTGGAATCCGAATGGCAGTATCCATCAAACGGCTCAGTTTACGAATACGATTGAGAATAATTAGGCGTTCTGTTGTGTTCATAATTTCATGATGAAATTCACTCTTTTGAGAGTTCGGGTATAGTTTCATAATGGCATTAATACTTATTGAAATCCTATACCGATAGAGATATCTAACGCGATGTGCAACGTTAGAGTTACAAGAGAGGTTTTAGGACTTTTGTCAGTCAACCAGTATCAGACCTGTAAGGGCACAGCAATGCCGTACCCCTTCGCGTATCGCATCCGACTGAAAACTGCTGTAAGGGTTGCAGGCTGATGAACAAAAGCAAAAAACAAGAGTGACTTAGATCGCTTAGACTGCTACCTGCGATGATGTTTTCTGCTCGATCGTTGAGCCTTGAGTCCCGGTTTGAATGAGTTCAACTTTGTAGCCACTGGGATCTTCGACAAATGCGATTACGGTTGAACCATGTTTCATGGGACCGGGTTCACGAGTCACTTTGCCGCCTCTGCTCTTGATCATTTCGCAGGTGGAATAGATATCATCCACGCCGATCGCAATATGCCCATAGGCATTCCCTAACTCATACTGCTTAACGCCCCAGTTGTAGGTTAGTTCCAATACGGTATGATCAGATTCATCACCATAGCCCACAAACGCAAGGGTAAACTCGCCTCCTGGATAGTCTTTCTGCCGCAGGAGCTTCATGCCCAACACATCGCAGTAGAACTTAAGAGATTCTTCCAGATTGCCGACACGCAACATTGTATGTAGCATTCGCATAGGTTAACTCCTGATTGCTATCTCCATTCATTCTACTGATCATCCAAATCTAATGAACGGGTTCCTTAACCTCAACAAACCTTTTGGACTCACCTCTCACGATTGTGTAGCGCGAGTGCGAAAGTTGTTGCGTCTAAAGCGAGTTGGGCATGGCGGGACGCTTGATCCAGCCGCAACAGGAGTATTGCCGATCGCCATTGGTAAAGCCACTCGCCTGCTGCAATACCTAAGCCACGAAAAAGCATATCGGGCAACGATTCGGTTTGGTGTGAAAACCACAACCGATGATTTGGAAGGAGATGTTTTAACGGCAAATCCGGTACCGTGGCTAACATTGGCAAACGTGCAGCCCCAGCTATCGCAATTTGAAGGCACGATTCAACAAATTCCCCCAAGCTACAGCGCAATTCAGATTGGAGGAAAGCGGCTGTATGCGTTGGCACGAGCAGGCGAAGCCATAGAAGCTCCTGTACGAACAGTAGAGATCTATCGAATTGAGGTATTAGATTGGCGATCGGGCAGTTTTCCAGAATTAGACGTAGCGATCGCCTGTGGTACCGGAACCTATATTCGATCGATTGCCCGTGACCTAGGAGACGCTTTGGAGACAGGTGGAACGCTAGCCGCGTTAACTCGCACCCACAGCAATGGATTCAAGCTCGAAAACAGCCTGACGTTAGAAATCTTCGCAGAGCAATTACAATCCGCAACATTCCAACAGATTGCGCCAGACATCCCGCTGCAACATCTGACTACAATCACACTATCGACAGAACCAGCCAAGCGATGGTGTCAAGGTCAACGATTGGTGAATCAAGCGAATGAGAGTTCGGCTGACTCGATCGCTCGGATTTATCATGAAAACGGGCAGTTTTTGGGAATTGGACGATCGGTGGTTTCGCAGGGAGAATGGGTGTTGCTCCCAAAGTTGGTTTGGGAGTAATGGGGTAATGGATTTCCTGTGGGGGAGGCATTTTGCCTGCCTCGATCTGGACGGGCGAGACGCCCATCCCACAAGAGATGTAAGCAAGTTGCACAGAGTGTCAATTACCAATTACCAAATAAACCCGTGTCTCAATCCCAGTTAATTGTTGTTCCAGCCAACACACCAGCTATCGATGTGATTACGAGCATGAGCCAGACAGGGGCAAGTTGTGTCTTGGTGACGGAGCGGCAACAGGTGGTAGGAATTTTTACGGAGCGAGATGTTGTAAAGACGATCGCGAATCATATTCCATTGGAGGGAGTTGAAATTGCTGCTCTAGTGACTCGTGAATTAGTGACACTTGAATCACAGTCTGAGAAAGTTCTCCGTCAGTCTGAGCGAATTGTATCGGCTACGCCTGACGGAATTGCAGTGGTTGATCGTCATTATATCTATCAGTTTGTCAATCAGACTTATCTGTCTAGGGATGCTAAACGCTACGACGAAATCGTTGGACATTCTGTTAGTGAGCTTTTAGGTGAAGATGTTTTTGAAGCGGTTATTAAACCTCGCCTCGATCGCTGTTTTGCAGGAGAAACAATCCAGTATGAAGCAGAGTTTAATTATGCGGCTGTGGGTTCCCGGTTTGTAAGTGTTACCTATGCGCCCTATGTTGAGCTAGATGGAATCATTTCTGGGGCGATCATCAATACTCGTGATTTAACTGAACTCAAGCGAACTCAGGAAGCATTGCAGGCTTCAGAAGCAAAATTAACTGCTATTCTCAACAATGTTGGAGCAGCGATCGCTAGTTTTCGCCTGTTTGCAAATCGAAACTGGAACTACGAATTTTTTTCCGATGGTAGTGAAGCGATTTTGGGCTACTCGCCTGAAGAATTGAAAGCCAATAAGATGTTGTGGATGTCGCGTATTCATCCTGAAGATCTTGAAAAAGTTGTGGTTCCAAACTTTGATGCGCTTTTTGCCGAACGAACATCGACCATTGAGTTCCGTTTTAGACACAAAAACGGTTCCTGGCGATGGATTTCTGCTACTCTGGTTTCTAAACGAGACGAGTATGCAGATTGTTGGGTTGTGACCTGCGTTGAGGTGGATATTACCGATCGCAAACAAGCCGAAGAACAGATCCAAGCATCACTTCGAGAGAAGAGAGTTCTCCTGGCAGAAATTCATCATCGAGTCAAAAACAATTTGCAAATCGTCTCAAGTCTACTCAATTTGCAAGCCAATCGAATCGATGATTCACAAGTACGGCAAGCCCTGGAAAACAGTTGCAGCCGAATTGATTCAATGGCACTTGCTCACGAAAGCCTCTATCACTTTGGTAACTTTTCCCATATCAACTTTGATGAATATCTCCAGACACTAGCCGCCAATTTGTTCGCCACTTACAACACTCAACATAATCAAATTCACCTCAGAGTTGACTCTAAAACTAACGTGTTGTTAACCCTCGACCAAGCAATTCCCTGTGGGTTGATTTTGAACGAGTTAATCACCAATGCCTTAAAGCACGGTTTTTCAAAGAACCAAACAGGCGAAATTTTTGTCACATTCTCGATCGATCCAAAGAATGACCTTGTCTTAGCTGTAGGCAATACTGGCGACAGCTTACCTGCCAACTTTAATCTAGAATCAGCGCGATCGATGGGAATACGCCTGGTTTCAACACTTGTAGAGCAATTAGCAGGAAGACTGGAAGTACAACGGGGAGATCCGACCGTGTTTCAGATAATCTTTTCTCCAACACAGGAATAAGCCAATAGAGAATCAAACTTGGAAGCCTGTATTGAGGCAGAAATTCCCATTCCCCATTCCCCATTCCCCATTCCCCACATTCTTTCGATCGCCGTTTAAAACTACTCCTTGCTGTTCTGCGTATAAATTGTGAATTTCCTAAAGATACGTTCTATAAGTTGGCGCTCTATGTCCATAAAGCGTTTGCTGGGACGTTGAGATCATTGTTCAACTTTGGTTTTTCAACTGCAATGATCCAGTGCGATCGTTGTTGAAAGAGTTGCGCGCAATCTCGTTTCATTTGATTCACTATTGCATTCAAATCAGTGCATCGGCATTTTATCGATGTCGGTATTTTGCTCGTGTGTATTGAATGCTGAATGCAATATATAGCTGTCGCCGTAAAGGTTAGGACATCGGATTAAAAAGGGTGTGGGGCTTCGCCCCCAGCTAGGGGTTCCAACCCCTGCACCCCGTCCTCACCCAAGTGGCTGTCGCTATAGATGCAATATAGATGGCTGTACAACAATTGAGAGGAATAACTCACATGGCAACATTCTTTGGTACCGACAATATCGATACTCTTCTTGGAACTGAAGCAGATGATTTTATCTTCGGCTTGCCAGGAGATGATGTACTGCTTGGTTTTTCTGGTAATGATTTGCTAGATGGTGGAGATGGCAATGATCAGATTAAAGCAGGCAGTGGAATCGATTTGCTGGTCGGTGGCAATGGGGATGATACGCTAAATGGTGAAGAAGGCAATGATGCCCTTTTCGGTGAAGAAGGAAACGATCGCCTGGATGGAGGTCAAGGAAATGACGTACTCAGAGGCGGCAATGGCAATGACTTTCTGAATGGCGGTGATGACAGCGACACTTTGAGTGGCGGCAACAATAATGATTTTTTGGATGGTGGGAATGGAAAGAACTTACTTTTTGGGGATGATGGCAGCGATGTGGTATTCGGCGGCAGTGAGGATGATACGCTCGACGGTGGCAGAGGCAATGATTCGCTGAGAGGCGGGAACGGCAAAAATATTCTCAGAGGCGGAGATGGCGACGATGCGATCGATGGCGGCAAGGACAGCGACCTGATTGATGCAGGCAATGGGAATGATGGGATGCGCGGGGGCGACGGCAATGACACGCTCAGCAGTGGTGCAGGGAACGATGTACTTTTGGGCGAAGGCAACAACGACACGCTCAGAGGGGGCGATGGCGATGATGTGATCGAGGGAGATGCCGTACTGAAATTGTTTGGTTTGACCGATCGCAACACCCTGATTGCCATCGATGCCAACATCCCCAGTCAAACGAAAAGCATTCAGGTGAAAGGTTTAGACGGCACTTTGTTGGGTATCGATTTCCGTCCGAGAGATGGATTGCTCTACGGCATCACCGATACCAACAAGATTTACACGATCGACTTCAATACGGGAGCCACGAAATTTGTCAGCACCCTCAGCACACCGTTTAACAGCGGACAGCTATCTGGCGTTGACTTTAATCCAGTGCCCGATCGTCTTCGCGTAGTCGGTGACAATGATCAAAATTTCCGAATCGATGTAGACCGAGGTGCGGTTGCCGACCTTGACCCCAACGACGGAATTTTGGGCGATCGCTTGCTCCGCTATGATCCAACTGATCCCAACGCCGCTGCCAATGCCTCTATCACTGCGATTGCATACACAAACTCATTCTCTCCCTCCCCCGATCCTAATCGCAGAACAACCCTTTACGGCATTGATACCAATCTAGATATTCTTGTGCGGCAAGGAGGGCTGAACTTCCCCGACAATCCGCCAACCCCCAATGAGGGGCGGCTGTTTACGATCGGTAATCTGGGTATCGATTTCGCCGCAAACAGTGGATTTGATATCTTAGCTGCCCCCAATGGCGTATCGCTTTCTTTCGCCGTATCCAATTCGACGTTGTATAGCATCGATTTATCCACAGGAGCCGCGACTAATTTAGGCACAATCGGGGATGGTTCCTTCAACGTTGTTGGGCTTGCAGCAACAATCACCCCTGATCCTAACGCGACAGGCAACGATGCCATCTTGGGTGGTGCAGGCAATGACATTCTCAGTGGTGGTGCAGGCAACGATCGGATCATTGGTGAAAGCGGTAATGACGCCCTATTAGGCGGTGCAGGGAACGATACACTAACAGGTGGTGCCAACAATGACTCGTTTATGTTCAATTCCAATGCACCCTTCAACTCAAATGATTTGGGTGTCGATCGGATTACAGACTTTGTTAAAGGGGTAGATCAGATTGTGTTGGATCAAACCACATTTGGAGCGATCACACCTGCCCAAATTGCGATCGTTGCCGATGATGCGCTTGCCGCCACTAACGCCGGATTGATTACCTACAGCACTGCCACGGGCAATCTGTTCTTCAATCAAAATGGAGCAAACGCTGGATTGGGCACAGGTGCGAGATTCGCGAGGCTTGATAATGCACCCGTTTTAGCTGCCGCAGATTTTGTAATTGTGGCTTAACTCTGGTTGAATCAGAGGGTGGGCACTGCCCACCCTACACCCCAGAATACGAAATATCAAGAGCTACGAACAACAAACTTGAGATGTTGCTGTTCGGGATGCTCCAAAGGTGTCTGAATCTTCTAGAACGACGTAAACCTCCCAATCTGCCCCATCAGGATCTTGAATCCAGACTTTATCTTGCAAGGCATAGCAGCAAGTGGTTTGATCTTCAGCGGTGACAGCGAGATCAGCTTGTTTTAAGCGATCGCTAGCTTGTGTGACTTGTTCAGTCGATTCAACTTCAACACCCAAGTGATTCAATGTGCCAGCAGTGGCAAGGTTTTCCATCAAAACCAGCTTCAGAGGCGGTTCGGTAATGGCAAAGTTGGCATATCCAGGACGGCGCTTTGTGGGTTGTGTGCCAAAGAGTTTGGCGTAGAAATCGACAGCCGCATCGATATTACTGACATTAAGGGCCAATTGAACACGAGACATAAATTAGAACTCCTTATATTGATACAGTTCAATATTTACTGATATCGATATTTTGGCAGAGCATATTGATGTATGTCAATATAGGAGGCATGAAGAAACCTAACTCCCTTGTACCTTGCTGTTCTTCCTTGTTGGTCGGTCGTTTGACCTTGGATGAGGCAGTAAATCTTGCTGCACTGTTTCGGGTGTTAAGTGAACCTGCTCGACTGCAAATGCTGAATTTAATTGCAGCGCAGTCCAATCAAGAGGTGTGTGCCTGTGAGTTGGTAGAACCTTTGGGACTCTCTCAACCTACTATCAGTCACCATCTCAAAGTGATGTATGAATCGGGTTTGTTAGAGAGGGAGCGGCGCGGAACCTGGATTTATTATCGGATCGTGTCAGAGAAGTTGAACTTATTGCGCGAAGCTTTATCGCAGTTGCCAGCAGGATAACAACGCGGTTGCCAATTTGAGGAAGTACGGCGTCAGCTTTGAACAAGAGATTTAGATAGATTCTTCTGGAAATCATCCGCCTTTCGATTCCTGTGCTACACTTGCTGCCAAATCTAGTGCCACCTATCTTGTTTCAACTCTATATGAGGGGGCTGATGTGCAATGTTGAGGCATACACAGGCTCAATTGAGTAGCCAACGGCAATTGAACCGATCGATCCCTGCAACCGTCTTAGTGCGACGAGTCGCCGTGATGCTCCTTTATGGGGGGGTCACCGGGAGTAGTTTGGGGTGGCAATCTGAGATGGCTTGGGCAGGCTCTGGCGATCGCGGGTTGGTCGCTCAGCAAATTGTGGATGGGTTGCCACCACCGCCATCGATCGTCTTTGGCGAAGATGCCCTACCTTCCCCATCTGTACAGGCTCCTCCATTAACGCCTTCGCCATTAGTCACGCCAGGTTCTCAGAGTGAACGCTATATCGTGTTAGTCAATGGCGATAGTGAGTTGCTGCTGTCTCAGGTGAGGGCGATCGATCCAGGCGCATCCATTCAAAGCATCGATGGACAACAAGTTATCCAGGCAGGAGTGTTTAGCGATCCAACTAGTGCCCAACGTCAAGTCTCTGCTCTCGCTTCGCAAGGAATTGGCGCACAGGTTATCCCGGTTTCTGCGGATACGCCTGCTGATCCGGCTCCCTCCCAAGCCTTGCTTCCAGAATTGCCGCCGCCAGAGCTTGTTCCCCTTGCCCCATCGCCCAGAGAAGTTGAGTTTGGACAACCCCCCGCTCCTGATTCTTCCAGGGAGTCATCTGAATCAGTTTCGGAAGCCGAATCCGAAGTAGCTGCTCTTGCCGAAGCCCAAGCGTTTTACGTCGTTATTCCGGGCGGGTCACAAGAGTTAACCGCCATCGCGAATCAAGTCGTCCGGCTTGGTGATGGATTTGGCATCGCTCAACTGGTTCAATCAAATGACTATCCGCGAGGTCCCCATGTACGAGTGGGACCGTTTGCCGATCGAGATGCTGCCAGCCGTTGGAGCCGCTATTTCCGGGATTTCGGGATGGATGCGAGGGTATATTACAGTCGAAATTGAGGGATAGGGGAATGGATGATGGGGAGTAGGTAGGGGCGAATCGCCGTTCGCCCGTATGCAGAATATCTATTCAAGCCGATTTCAGCCCAAGTTGCCGTTGCTGTTTATGGCGGGAATTTAAACCTTAAAGCGCGACTTATCGACGTTGCAACCATTTAGCAGCCACTACTCCCATCACAGCACCAACGATCGGATTGCTCAAAAACTTGATCAGGACTGGTTGATCCGCCATCACATCTTGGAAAATATCGGGATGATTGTGATAGGTAAAAGAAGCCAACTTCGTCACATCATCAGCATTCATACGGCTGGGATGATGAGTTGAAAGTCCTAGTTGACGCTCTAAATCTCGATCGCTTAAACCTCGCTTCTTGAGATGATTAAAGAATTCCCGGGCTACGTCATCTCGCTCGTTTGGCTTGATTTGAGCAATCGCTTTCTGTAACTCTGGCTCCATTTGGCTAGCGGGAATCCGATCGGGATGCAAGGAACGGCGAAACAGTTGATGACGCTCTTCACGAGACGATCGTTGAGCAAAATCATCAAAGTTGTCGTATTCGTTGATCGGTTCAGAAGAGGTTGTATCATTCAAAGATTCAGTGTTACCTTGAGCCAAATCATTCATAATTTGGCGCTTATATTCGTTGCTGCTCGTCATTTTTCAAACTCCTATAGTTGTCTAATTTCATCAACTGCCGCGATCGATACAGTTCGATCTATTGATATTGAATCTGTCGAGTAGAATCGTCGTATTTAGCTGTCAAAATTAGCTTTTTGTCGGGAGCATACATTAAAACTGTCAAATCCCGATTTGGAAAGTTCTTATGAAACCCTTGAACGAGAGAGCTTGCTAACGAACGGACTTCAGTCGGACGGACTTGAGGAGTGATCACAACACCCAATTTGTCATTGTCACGCACATAAGCATCCTGAACTAATTCATGGGCAGTTTGAGTCACCCAATTACCAAAGTTTTGACCTTGAGAAGTATTGCCTCGCTCCAGTTGACTGTATGCAGTACGATCGGTTCCAGGCAAGGAAGGACGGTCTGCCTGCATTGTGCCACTACAAGCCGAACTCGTGAACAGAATCAAGACTAAAAATAGAGCTACTAAAGTTGTCCGAAGCGATCGAAACAGAGCCACTTGAAACCTCCTTGAATAGTCTAGGAAAGTGAGCAGTTTTCCAATTTTTCTGGATCGAATCAAAGTGTATTGAATAGACTCCAAATACACTCTTGGTCATAAGTTATACAATAAGCAATATGCCGTTCTCGACCCTCCTTCAAAAGTTGTATTTTAGGCTACAACTTTCTTCATACTTTCAGCGACGTAGCGATTGTCTTGAAAGTCAAGAGGAATGGGAAAATTCCTCTAAACTAGAGTCTGTGTTCATCTGATTCGCGGCGAGGAGGCAACCCATGAGATCCTATGCATTCCCGTTCAGTCTGTTTGGTGGAAGCATGGCGTGGCTGTTAATCTGTAGCACAACGATCGCCCAAATTATCCCGGATAATACGCTTCCTAACAATTCGGTGGTGCCACTCAACTGTAGCGATTGTGAGATCACAGGTGGAACGCGATCGGGCGACAATTTGTTTCACAGCTTTGAGCAATTTTCCATTCCCACCAATGGGACGGCTTTCTTCAACAACGCGGTTGAAATTCGTAATATTTTTGCGCGAATTACTGGACGATCGCTTTCTGAGATTGATGGTTTGATTCGTGCCAATGGCTCCGCTAGTTTGTTTCTGCTCAATCCGAATGGGATTATTTTTGGTGCGAATGCCTCATTAGATATCGGTGGATCATTCATCGCATCCACAGCAGACAGCATTCTCTTTGCTGATAGCACTGAGTTTAGCGCGATCGATCCCTTAACCACACCCTTGTTGACGGTCAGTGTTCCGGTTGGGTTGCAGTTTGGGCAAGATCCCGGTTTTATTATTAATCGATCGCAAGCCGTCAACACTTTTGGAACACCTGTGGGTCTGGAGGTTCAAGCCGATCAAACCTTGGCACTGATCGGAAATGGCGTTTTTTTAGATAACGGCAATTTGACGGCAAGAGGCGGCAGAATCGAATTGGGCAGCATTTCAGCAACCGATCTCGTCACCCTCTCGCCGATTAATTCTGGTAATTCTGGCTTTGCTGTCACGTACTCTGGGGTTGAAAATTTTGCCGATATCCAACTCTCCGATCGCAGTGCCATGAGACGAGTGGTGGCAGTCTTGATGCGCCAGGAGGTACAATTCAACTCCAGGGCAGAAACATTGTGTTGCTTGGAGATTCGTCTATCTTCTCCAGTACGTTTGGCGGAACTGGTGGAACCCTACGACTGCAAGCCACCGAATCGATTCAATTGAATGATTCCTCGGCTGGAACGTTGGCTAGAGGCAACGGACAGGCGGGCGATGTCCGGATCAACGCGAATGATTCTCTAGAACTCGTAGGCGGCGACTCTCTCAACTCACTCGGTTCGCAAGCCTTGAACAACTCAACCGGGGATGCGGGAAATATTTTCATCAACGCAGGGCAACTCTCAATTCAAGACGGGTTTCGGATTGAAGCCTCTACGTTTGGCACAGGCAACGGCGGTAATATCCAGATCCGAGCCTCAGAGGTTGAGGTGATTGGTACTAACCCGCAGCCGATTCGAGAGGCAAATAGAATTTTTAGGCGGGGTGAATTGACGAGTGGAATCGTCTCGCAAGTCGCGGAAGGGGCTGGAATCAACTCAGGCGATGCTGGAAGCTTGACGATCGACACGCAACGCTTGGTGATTTTGGATGGAGGGGTGGTGTCTACAGCGACGTTTGCAGGTGGCGATGGCGGAACCCTCACTATCAATGCGTCAGAATCTATTTTTTTGAGTGGGGCCTCTCCATTAATCAGTCGAGATCAGTTTAGAAGCGGCATTTTTGTTTCGGCTGAACCCGACGCTACGGGCACTGTGGGCGAACTGACTATTACTACTGATCAATTAACATTGGACGATCGGGCTGAGATTTCTGCCAACAATCGCGGTTCAGGACAGCCCGGTTTAGCCACCCTCAATGTCGATGCGTTACTTGTTCAGGGCGGCAGTGAAATTCGAGCGAGTTCTCTCGGTGTAGGCGATGGCGGAACGCTAATCGTCAATGCAGATTCGATTTTGATTACCGGAACCGGAGATATTCGCGGAGAAACTATTCCCAGTGCGTTATCGGCATTGGCTCGCTCCTCTGGCGATGCCGGAAACCTGCAAATCACTGCCTCTACGGTAGAAGTGCGAGATGGGGCAGAAGTCTCTGTGAGTGGTCGAGAATCTGGAGCCGCCGGAAATCTGTTCATTACCGCAGACACGCTTCGGCTCGATCGCGGTCGTTTAACCGCATCCACCAATGCTGGCGAAGGAGCCGAAATTACGATTCAAAATTTGACGTTGTTGGAGATGCGCGATCGGAGTCAAATTACGGCTGAAGCCGATAACGCTGCGAATGGTGGCAATATCACGATTAATGCACCTGATGGATTTGTTGTTGCTTTTCCCAATCAAGATAATGACATCATTGCCAATGCTTTTGAAGGACGAGGTGGTGATATCAGAATTACCGCCAATTCAATTATTGGATTACAAGAGCAACGTGCTATTCTGAATAACGGGACAAATGACATTGATGCTAGTTCTGAATTGGGTACATCCGGAACCGTTACACTCAATCGACCCGATGTTGATCCCAGTCAAGGATTAGTCGAATTACCAACCGATGTCACCGATGCATCGAGTTTGATTGCTCAAGCCTGTCCATCCGGAGTTATGGCTGAACAAGAACTCAGCGAATTTGTGATCACAGGGCGTGGTGGATTGCCGCCCAATCCATCAGATACAGACAGCATCAATCCAGTTGCAACCGATTGGGTCACATTGGAGTCTTCAGAGGAGCAAAGCATTGGGGAAGAGAGAGCAGAGGACGCAGAAGATAATGAGATCGCATTCCCATCTGATTTGACAGACAGGGAAATCATTGAGGCACAAGGTTGGATGATCGATGAGAATGGACAGGTGATTTTATTGGCGCAGGCTCCAGTCGCGATACCGCAAATCGTCGCGTTGATTCCACCGGATTGCACCGTGGAATGGTCGAGGTGAAACTCTGCGTTAATACTTGCCTCGATCGCGCTGCAAATCAAAAATCACCTTCTCGACATACCAATCGGCTGATTTACCAGGATGTTTGATTTCCGCTTGTGCCAGCAAACGCGCCGCCGCTTGATGATCCTCATGCAACAGCCGCATGAGTTTTCGCAGCAGAAATCGATTCGCTTGACTAGAAACGGGAGAATGAGACTGATGTTGTGAGGCAGTGTTTGATCGAGCCGTAGACGATCGCGATGATCGAGAACGCCGGGTTAACGCTGTGAGTGTCAACCCGATCGCCGCACTGCCTGCAAACGCGATCGCCAAGACAGCCTCCCGATTCACCCCAATCTCATCCTCATCGGCGTTCACTTGCGAGAGAACGGAAGGCGTTGCGGTTGGCATTGTCTGTGCGTTAGCCAACAAATCTGATTTGGGTAGAGACAGCGAAGTCAGCAGGCTACCGACGATCGCCGTTGCCAATAGCGGAAAAACGGTTACGGACTTATGAAGCGAGAGAGGATGGGGCATAGTGGGTCTGCAACCTTAACAATATAATCACACTAATTTCTATATTTCTATTGTGAAGAGTCGTTATGACAACCCTATGACAAGCCTATCGCCAAAACGCTACAGTTTGTAGTATGAAGAGCCGCGAAAAACCAGTACAATACCTCCTGCGAAGACTAACAGGTAAGAGAAATTAGGTAAGAGAAATTAGGTAAGAGAAATTAGGTAAGAGAGATGGACTATCGGGAAGCCGGAGTTGATGTTGAGGCAGGGAGAGCATTTGTCAAACGAATCCGGAGTCTGGTTGAGAGTACCCATCGTCCAGAAGTCTTGGGAGGATTGGGCGGTTTCAGTGGCTTTTTTCAGTTACCCAAGGGCTATCAGGAACCCGTGCTGGTGTCGGGGACAGATGGCGTAGGCACGAAACTCAAATTGGCGCATCAGTGCGATCGCCACGACACAGTTGGGATCGATCTAGTTGCCATGTGTGTTAACGATGTTCTCACCTCTGGTGCAGAACCGTTGTTTTTCCTGGATTACATGGCAACGGGCAAACTCAATGCGGATCAGTTGACGCAGGTGATCGAGGGTATCACAGAAGGCTGTCGGCGATCGGGCTGTGCGCTGCTGGGCGGTGAAACGGCTGAAATGCCCGGATTTTATCAGCCTGGAGAGTATGATCTAGCGGGTTTTTGTGTGGGCATTGTCGAGAAACGCAAAATTATAGATGGCTCACAGGTTCAGGTTGGGGATGTGGCGATCGGGCTTGCGAGCCAAGGCGTTCATAGTAATGGCTTCAGCTTAGTGCGAAAGATCATTGAAGCGACAGAGCACTCTCTAGACGATCGCCCAGACTCACTCTGCGGCAAGACCCTGGCTGAAGAACTACTCACCCCCACACGCATCTATGTCAAACCTGTTCTGGCGGCTCGTCAAACCGATCTAGCGGTTCACGGCATGGCACATATTACTGGCGGCGGCTTACCCGAAAACCTGCCTCGCGGCTTAGGAACCAATCAATCGATTCAAATCAATACGAATGCCTGGACGGTTCCACCGATTTTTGACTGGCTCGCCGCGCAGGGGCAAGTCGATCGCGCTGAAATGTTCAACACGTTCAACATGGGAATTGGGTTTGTGTTGATTGTGCCGCCCAATCAGGTCGATCGAACGATTCAATGGTTCAGGGAACAAGCGATCGAGGCTTGGGCGATTGGTGAGGTCATTGCAGGCACGGGAGAACTGATCTTGTACTGATCCTGTAAAGTTCGATCCTGTAAAGCCCAGTAGGGCATACGTGAATGTATGCCCCTAGAGTTCATTTAGAGTTCATTGCTAAATCACGCGACGTGCAACTTTATGGCGACAAGCCTTGACTTCTGGTAAGGTAGGCATCTTGCCTGCCTCAACTCGGACGGGCGAGACGCCCATCCCACAAGTGATGTCAATAAATTGCACATGGGTTGAATCCCTAATATGAGAACGACTCAAAAAGCCTACCCGCAGGCAATATCAGTCAACGCTTCGTGAATGACATCATCGCTGACTCCACGCCGTTTAAGACTGTTAATCAGTGCGGTTAGTGTGTTGTTGTCCAGCTTTTCGAGATCGGCTTGAAGACCTTGACCAACATAGGCTCGAATGAGCGGCTGATATCCCGAAAAGCCAAGCATAGGAGCAATCCGTTTCAGATCCTGAATGATATCTTCTGGCATCCGGATGGTCACGGTCGTCATCGGGCGGTTTCGATCCAAACGTTTTCTGAGGTTCGCAATTTCCATAGTGATCTTCTTCGGGTCGCGTTACGGGTTGAACGGGTACAGCTCCCATCATCCTCAACTGCAACATGCACCCCAGACAAGAGATCGCAATGCCTGTCTATATTAACCTATGTTGACAATACACGCTGCATGGCTGTGAAAGGACAGCAATTCTCAGTATGGAAATTTAGCTGGTGTTGGGCGGGATGTCTAGCTCTAGCCCTTGCAGCATGAAGGTAAGCAGATGATCCCAACTGTCGAAATACATGTACCGGGTTAACGCCCGCAAATC
>JAAUSF010000090.1 GCA_012033255.1 Cyanobacteria bacterium RU_5_0 | reverse complement strand
ACCGTTGCATGGTTTGTTCAATCTCAGTGGGGTAGGATTGCATCATTAAGGGGAAACGGTGAGGGTTGCCTTTAGCCTATCACTCTCCTCCTTAACTCTCCGGTCTTATTTTGTTCCTATTCCTTAGGGGCTTATTGTGTAGGGTTTATCGCTTTAGGGATCAGTCCGGAGTGTTTGAGGTTGCAAATAAGCCACCATTTGATCGAGTCCACGTTGAATGCGACGGGTAACAGTCATTGGGCTGACTCCAATTCGCTCAGCTACTTCTTTGCGAGACAGGTCGCTAAAAAACACGAATTCGATCGCGGCTCTCGTTTTGCCTTCAAGTTGGTTGAGAGCATACTGAAGCTGTTGACGATCTTCTTCCAATCGTTGAAGAACTTGGTAGTGAGCATCGGGTAAGGTTTCACCAAGGGTGACAGGAGAGTCTACTTGCTGACAAACGGTTGCATCCAAACTCAGAGGCAAACGGTTTTTCACGGCTATCCTGATTTCACGCCATTCATTCAAAGAAATGCCTAATTCATCTGCAATTTCAATATCAAGGGGTTGGCGTCCAAGTTTCTTGGCAAGTTCCACCCGCACTTTTTGCCCTTCTTTTTGCATATCTTGCCAACGTCGAGGCACCTTGACGGAGCTACCCCGATCGCGCAAAAAGTGTAGCATCTCACCCCGAATGTAGGGAACGGCGAAAGAGCTAAAGGCACAACCTTGACTGGGATTGAAGCGTTCGATCGCCCGAATCAAACCGAGATAGCCAATCTGTTCTAAATCTTCGTAAGGCTCAGCGCATTGATGGCTGACTCGATGAGCAATTTTACGGACTAAGCCTGCATTTAATCGAACAAGCTTATTACGGAGAGCAACGGAGGGATTCTGCTGGTAAGCCATCAGCAGTTCCATACTATGGGAGCGAATAGAAGATTGAGTAGCCATCATTTGAAGAACCACCTTGCATCGGATTTAGGCTTATTGTCGGAAGATAACCCTACTCAAACCATCGTTATTCTACGGGAATGAAAAAGATGTCTACTGGAGGTATCAGCAGAAACACTGACCGATCGTTTATCACTCAGGGGTTTGGCTTCCAGGTGTAAGTTTGCCAAATAAAACCCGTGGGGTGAACTACTGGGAGCAGTACGTAAACTCCATCTCATCTATAGCAATCCCAAATCAACTGTGAGAAAACCCAAAGGGGTTTGGGGACTTCGTCCCAAGGAGGGGGCACTGCCCCCCTCCACCCCTTCTTACAAATGATTTAGGGCTGCTATATATCTCATCTCTATATCTCATCTGTTCACAAGTAGTTAACATCAAAAGCGACTGAAATCATGACACAGATTCTTAATGGGGGTCAGGCTTTCTTGACTTGGTGGTATTTACTCAATGCAAACATCAAAGCGAGCAAAACCTCGCAGACTTCTCGTAGTCCCCCCTAACTCTACTGAGGATAGGGAGATCGGGGGATGGGGGATCGGGGAATGGGGCGATCGTAATTTACACCTATTCACTCATCTATTCATCCACCCATTTACCCTGCAAAACCATGTGGCGGAGGCATAAGTTCTGTAGCTGAATTCTTATTAAAGATTAGAAGTTGAGAAAGGGAGGCGAAGAAGAGACAGAGACAGAATAAATACAGTTATAGGGATAGAGTTTGGGGATATGGAAGCAGCAATTGTAGTGACTAGTGCGAAAGGATGCAGAATAAGGTTGACAATTGTGACAAAATCTGGATTTGAAAAGTATAAATTCCACGCAGTTTCTAATGCCATCTTTAAGAAATGTCCTGCAATTTGATCACATGGGTTTCTTCGGGTTTACGCTTTACTAGATACGTTGGGTCTCACATTCACACTAAACTCCTCGTCTTGGGGAGTACGGAATTTCCCCCTCCGTGAGTGAAGTAGATCTCAGAGGAATCGGTATTGCCAATCGCTAGATTTTATGTCTATGCAACAGTTAACGTTGGAATGGGCTGTCACAAACCAAAATCTTTCACAGACTATCTCTTTACAGCAGCGTACTAGGGTGCCAGGGGCAGTTCGCGTTGGACGAGATGAAGCGTTGTGTGATGTGGTATTAAGACACCCTGACCCAAACATAGAGAAAACAGTTTCCGGTCTGCACATTGAAATCTTTTTTGAACCTAATGCAGGTAGCTTCTACCTCCGTAATTTAACTCGCGATCGTCAGCCCCCCAAGCAGCCTAATCCTGCTGTTGTGGATGGCAAGCGGGTTGTCACGGAGGAAGTCCCCCTCCATGTCGGTAGTCAAATTCGCCTTGGAAGAATGGCGCTGTTGGTGCGATCGATCGAGGTTGCCCAATCTCCAGCGCAGGTGCCACAAAATCCGCAGTATATGCGGGTCTGTGCTAACACCAAAGCCCCTCACTTTTATCCTCTGGACTACAACAAATACAACTGTGAAGTCTGTGGACACATCATGTTGGGGGCAACCCTGATCTATCCAGCTGGTTCTTGAGTCAGTGCTTAAAACGCCAGTAGGGAATGCAAATTCCTGACAGCAGTAGGTTCGTCACCCAATCTGGTTGCTATGCTTCAAGATTGATAAGCTGTTGGCGAACCTTCAACACCGCCCGAATCGTGAACGGACTTTCGCTAGGGATTACGGCTCCCTAAAAACATCGCACACTTATCTCTTTATATACGGGTTTCTGTCTATGCAGCTACAACTCACATGGGATGATCCTGTCACCGAAGAACCGCAGCAGCGCGTCTCTCCTTTACCGATCGCCTTTGGGCGAGAATTGGAGCAATTGCCGAGGGAGATTGACGGTCAGCAAGTTCATCAGATTGTTCTGCTGGACACTAACAGCGAAGTTTCTCGGTATCACGCTCTGATTTTTGAAGTTGCGGGTGAAGTCATTTTAGAAGACCGCAGCACAAACGGGACTACGCTTAACGAAGAGCGTTTGATCCGTGGACGCCGCCCATTGACAACCGGAGATACTATCCGGATTGGTACCTACAACATTACGATCGCATTAATGCAAACGGAAGATGTAGGTACGACTCGGCTAACTGGTGGCGGCAGTACTTCTACGGTGGTCTTTAGCCCTCAAACCAATATTCTTCCAGCCGATGAGATACTGGATGAAACTCCTGCGCCAAGTGCTTCAAGCTCTAACACCATCATTAATTTCAACCCAGAAACCGACAATCTAGAGTCACAACCTGTTATTTCAACGCCTACGGCTCCTCCACAACCGAGCCGCAGAGTCTTTCCTCCTGCCGATGTCTTTGCGGCTGAGCGAGTCTCCATTAACGCCCTTCACGCAACGGGGTATCCGGTTGAAGAGATCGACTATACGGCGATCGGCGGCGGCATGGGATCGTTCGTTTGGGTAGACACAATTCGGATCTGCGGGGTCAAGCCTGATCAAATTCGCGTCCTTACCCTGCGTCCAGGAAGACCTTACGAGCGTTATGAGGCATTGTTACGGAACTGTCAAATCCCTCGCTACAAGCGGATTCGTTCTGGTTCTGATTCTTGCCCAGACAACGTTTGGGGTTGGCCCGGTTATGCTTTACGGGAGGCATGGCGGGAAACATTCTCTGGTCGTATCCCCTCCGCTATTTCGCACCTCTGGGAAGTCTTTTCTGAACCCGCATTCGCAGACACGTATACGCCGATCGCGGATAACGTCTTCAACTCAATGGATCGGGAAGCCGCTCGGATTGGCTGGGATCGGATGGTGCGATATGGCAGCGTTCGGGCAATTCGCAAGACAGAAGATGGTCGTTATGTGATTGCCTATTCTGCGACTAAACCCCCCGCCGCTGGCAGCGCCCAACCTCCTGCCGCTTCAGACTATCGATTCTTGGTTGCGAAGTACATTCACCTCTCCACTGGTTATCCTGCGATCAAACTGCTGAACGATCTGCAAGATTACCGTCAGAGTACTGGAGATACTCGAAAAGTCGTTCATGGGTATGAACCCCACGATCACGTTTATGAGTACCTGGAGAAGAACGGTGGGACGATCGTGATCCGAGGCTTCGGGATTGTCGGTTCCCAAATTATGGATCGGGTTTATAAAGCACGGATGGCAAATGCTAAAATCTCCGTCATTCACTTGAGCCGATCGCCTAAAGCGGGTAACAAATTTGGCGTAGCGAAACGCTACGTAGAAAATCACTGGGAGTTCCAGCCGTTCAACTGGCCCAAGGGCACCTGGGGCGGTGATATGCGATCGATGCTAGAAGCGGCTGATCCCCTACGGCGACGGGAGTTATTAGAAGCCTGGGGGGGAACTACTACCGCTAGCCGCGGTTCCTGGCGTCAAACCGTCAAACAGGGATTGAAAGAAGGCTGGTATACCCTCAAGTTTGGTCAAGTAGACAAGGTGGAGTTAAACGAACAGGGCAAACCTGTTACCTATGTCAAGAGTCGTGGCTATCAGGGGATCGAAAAAATCGAAGCTGACTTCGTAGTGGATTGTACGGGATTGGTTTCTGACCCACGCGAAAATCCTCTACTGAAAGACCTGATCGAACACCACAATCTCGATCTCAATCCACAGATGCGTTTTCACGTTGAGAATGACTTCGAGATCAAGAAAATGCGGAACGACAAAGGACGGATGTATGCGGCGGGTGTCATTACTCTCGGTGGTCCCTACGCCCCAGTAGATACCTTCCTGGGTCTTCAATATGCAGCCCATCGATCGGCTGAAGCCTTAGCGGGTGCCAGGGCACCCAAGATCGGTCACCTCGAAGGCATTGGCTCGATCTGGCAATGGCTAAAATGGGCAGCTAACATGTCACCCTAATCTCTGTAGCGGTCTCTTGGGGGGAGACTGAAATCGGTTGGTAATGGGTAATGGGTAATTGCTGATCTGCCACTGCTACAGATTGAGTGCGATGTGCAACTTCTTTACATCTCTTGTGGGATGGGCGTTTCGCCCGTCCAGATCGGAGCAGGCAAGCTGCCTACCCTACAAGAAATCAAAGCTTGCAGCCGTAAAGTTGCACATCGCATGATTTATCCCCCCTTCCCCCTTCCAAACTTCCATCACTAGACAAATCTAAAATCGAAATCACCATGACTCCTACGTTATTTGGGCGTTGGCAAACACGCATCTTCCTTCTGGCAACGATCGGACTTCTCGTAACTTGGGGTTTTGCTTCTGGCATTTTCGGCACTGAACGTGGCAACGTTTATTACTGGGTGCTGCTGTATTACGCCGTCATCGGGTTGGCTTGGGATATTTTATACAACTACCTGCAAAAGTTCATGTGGGATCACGATTGGCCCGGTGCATTCCAACTGCTAGCGGGTATCGCAGAGGGAATTCTCCTCGCTATCCTTGCGGCTGTTGGTGTGTTACCGAATGTCAGCGATCACTTTGATCTGCTTATGTTCACCATCCACTATGCTTCTATTTGGGTAGCTGTCTACCTGGCATCCTGGGTTGTGATGCGGTTGTTGTTCCCGCGCTGGCGATTCCGGGGCGGCGAATGGGTTGGCAAATGGCGCAGAACTAGCTAGGAGCGTGGAGGAACGATCGCCCCTACCCATCAGTTTGAGATTTAAATCGCCCAAACCATTCACCTGTTGGGGTAGTGCCTTCGTGCCTGCCCCAATTGTGCTATTTTTGAAATCGCTCTTGGCATCATACCTCGCATTCTTCCGAAAAACTTTCCGAAACGCGATCGTTCAACACTGTAGACATTAGCAAGATTCAGCAGTAGAAGTCATACGAACCATGAAAGCCAAGCATTTTGCTGTTTTTGCTGTCACCTCAATCTTAGGATTAGGATTGATTGCAGGATGTACGAAGCCCGAAGCTGATTTGGGTAGCCCTAGCCCCGAACCAACGACGCAAACCAGTCCAGTTAGCCCTAGCCCTGAAGCAACGAGTGAAGACAGTAATTCTAGTTCTGAAACTTCCGATGCAGATAATCTAGTGTTCTTCACGGAAGACGGCATTGCCATTCGAGGGGTTGATCCAGTGGCATACTTCCAGCAAGGACAACCCGTTCAGGGAAATGAGCAATTTAGCTATCAGTGGGCAAATACAACTTGGTTATTTTCCAGTGCTGAGAACCGCGATTTATTTGCCAGCGATCCAGAACAATATGCCCCTGAGTACGGCGGTTTCTGTGCTTGGGCAGTCAGCCAGGGATATACGGCTCCGATCGACCCTGAAGCTTGGAAAATCGTAGACGGCAAACTTTATCTCAATGCGAGTCGAGGCGTTCAACGTCGTTGGGAACGCGACATTCCCGGTAACATCGTCAAAGGCGATCAAAACTGGCCCGGAATTCGTACCGATTTGCTGAGTCAACGGTAATTTCAACTGACATCAGCCGTTGAGTTTGTCATTCGCGGCTGTATTTACGCTGTATTCACAATTATATCTTTCGCAACATATCTCCAGAGCAACAACGGGACTGAGTGTAGAAATACGACTCAGTTTTTTATTTTTGAATCTCTAGCCTCATTCCTCATCCTTCATCCCTCACTTTTTGAACAACTGGCAGAGTTCAATCACTTTTGTTTGCAGTAGCGCCATCGGTTCACCCCCTTGCTTTAGCCCAAATTCTAGTTCGAGTAAGAGTGGCAAACTTTGCTGAAGACTGATCAGTGAGACAGTTTGGACTTCTTGTTTCAAAAAGTAAATTCGTTTAGGATTGCTAATTTCAGCCGCTTCAGCGATCGCTCGATCGTCCCGCTCTTTGGCTTCCATCATCAGCTTGATCCATAGCCAGGTACGAAACTGCCCCACTAGCGTTGCCACGATGCGGAGAGCGGGTTCGTTCCGGTTGAAAAGATCAGCCACTAATGTGAGTGCTTTGCCAGTATCCCCTTGTCGGATCGTGGTTGCCAGTTTCAAACTGTTCTGGGTGTAGGTCGCAACCAATGTAGAGACGATCGTTTCGCTGAGCGGTTGCGGGGTTGAATCGGCATAGAGCGAAAGTTTCTCCAATTCACTGTAGAGTTGACGCGAGTTGTTCCCGACTGATTCCGCCAAAAGCTGAACGGCTCCGTTAGTCAACTTTACTCCGACTTCCTGAGCCGCTTGGCGCACCTGCTGTAAAAGTTGGTCGGTTTTCCAAGGGGGAATAGAGCTAAATTCACGAATCTCCGCATGTTTCTGAATCAGCTTGGTTGATTTAATGCGACCATCCGGTTTAGTGGTGCTAGTCAGCAGAAGAACAGTAGTATCAGGAAGGACAGGTAGAGTGCGATCGAGTTCTCTCAGAAGCTCCTCTGGGCAGCGTTGACAGAGGGTGGTCTCGACTAACCAAACCAAACGCCTGCCACTACCGAAGGGAGGCGTCATGGCTAAATTGAGGGTTTGGACGATCGCGTCTGGTTGCTCTCCAGGGATCTTGTCATAGTTGAAACTCGCCCAATCTGGATCGAGGGTTCGATCACGCAAAGCGATCGCCGCCCGATTCATCGCAAAATCATCATCTCCCCAAAAAAAATAAATTGGCATTTCTTATAGGGTACATGGAATGGGTATAGGAGGCTGAGAATTGGAACTAAGAGCCGATCCGAAAAGTCAGTAACGCCATGTGCAACTTCTTTACATCTCTTGTGGGATGGGCGTCTCGCCCGTCAGATCAGGGCAGACAAGCTGCCTACCCCACAAGAAGTCGAGGCTTGTCGCCATAAAGTTGCACATCGCGTCAATTGAGTCAGGGAGTATGGGGAATTTTTCATCCCTCATCCTTCATTTTTGCCTACAGCTTGACCTGACCGCTGGTTGACAGTACTCGTGCACTGACACCGAACACACGTAGCAGCCCTTCTGAGTCGGCGTGGTTGTAGGTGCCGATGCCTTCCATTGAGGCGTTTTCGGGTGAGTAGAGAGAGTGAGGCAGATCGGTGGCGGAAATGAAGGCGATCGTTCCCTTATATACCGAAACAGTAATGGTTCCAGTTGCCAATTCTGCCGTAAGTTGGATCGCCTGAAGCGCCATTTGAGTGGCTAGATCAAACCAGTAGCCCTGATAGATCTGCTTGGCGATCAGCAGGGAGAGTTGATCATAAAATTCGCGAGCGCGGCGATCGAGAATCAGTTGCAGTAAGTAGGCGTAGCAGGTGCCCAATAGTTCGACTCCCGGACTTTCATAAACGCCACGTGACTTGATGCCAACGAACCGATTTTCGACCAGATGAGTCCCGATGCCGATGCCATGTTTGCCGCCGATCGCATTTGCCTGAAGAATCGCCTCAACCCCATCTACTGACGTGTCATTAATCAAAACTGGGCGACCTTTTTCAAAGCGAACGATCACTTCCTCGGCTTGATCTAGAGCATCCGCCGGATAACAGCCCATGATTGGCTTGACAAAATGAGCCGGAGTCGTCAGTTCTTCTAAAAGCCCCGATTCGTGCGTCAGACCTAGAAGGTTAGCATCGGTGGAGTAAGGTTTGTCTTTTGAGGCGGTGATTGGCAGTCCTGTTTCCTGGCAGAAATCGATCATTTCAGCGCGACCAGGGAACCGCGCCAAAAATTCCTCATCCCGCCAAGGCGCATACACTTCAAATTCTGGAGCCAGCATATTCGTGATCAATTGAAAGCGCACCTGATCGTTGCCTCGTCCGGTGGCTCCGTGGCTGAAGATCGTCAGTTCGCGTTTCTGCATCGCCTGGATCATGGCTTTCGCCAACACACAACGAGCAATTCCAGTGGTATTCCAGTAGCGTCCCTCATAGCACGCTTGCGATTGGATGACACTAATCCCAATATCAGCGATCGCCTCCCGACACGGCAGCAATACAAAGTCTACGGCTCCTGCCAACTTCATTCGCTGCTGAATCGCATCAATATCCTCCTCATCGGGCTGTCCCAAATCGGCAGTAAAACAGATCACGTTGACCCCCTGATCCATTAGCCACCGAGTAATGGTGCAGCTATCCAAGCCCCCCGAACCCGCAAAGGCGATCGTTTTCCCTTTCAAATCTTGCGCTTTCATTCCAAGTCCTCCTTTAGACGGATGCGACCCATTACTCCTCAACCGTCTGAACAAAGCTTCCATTATCTAGCGAAACCTAACCAAAATCCTGTCAGGATCAGTACAGATTTCTGGGAACGATCGGGTTTTGGCAGCGATCGATGAAAACTAAGAGATGTATCTTAATGTTAAGATTCTTAATTTGGTATCGATCGCTGGCTTTCTTGACTGGAGTGCAATGGCTATGGAACCTCGGATTCTAATCTGGTATCGAAACGACTTGCGACTCCATGACCATGAGCCGCTGCATCAAGCTTTGAATCAACGGGCGATCGTCGTTCCGGTCTATTGTTTTGACCCACGCCAATTTGGGCAAACGGTGTTTGGTTTTCCTAAGACGGGGGCGTTTCGGGCAAAATTTTTGTGGGAAAGCGTGGCAGATTTGCGGCGATCGCTACAATTACTTGGTAGCAATTTAATTGTGCGTTATGGCAAACCAGAACAGGTTATTCCTCTGCTGGTTCAGCAACTAGACATTTCAGCCGTCTATTATCACCAGGAAGTTACATCGGAGGAGTTGATCGTCGAAACGGCACTTCAAACGGTATTGAATGATTTGGGCGTTTCCTACAAATTTTTTTGGGGACACACGCTTTATCATTTAGATGATTTACCGTTTGATCAGCACCACATTCCAGAGATGTTTACCACATTTCGCAAGCAGGTGGAAAAGCAGTCCACGATCAATCCAGCGTTACCGTCTCCAAAAGAGTTGCGATCGCTGCCTGAATCCGTTGAAATAAGTGAACTGCCGACGCTAAACGACTTTCATCTAGAGCCTCCCCTGTTAGACGAACGGGCTGTATTACCATTTAAGGGCGGTGAAACGGCTGGCATAGAGCGATTGACTCAGTATTTCTGGAAGCACGATCGCTTGCGGATTTACAAAGACACTCGTAACGGAATGTTAGGGACAGACTATTCTTCTAAGTTTTCACCGTGGCTATCATTAGGTTGTCTTTCGCCTCGTTATATCTATAAGCAAGTATTGCAATATGAAGATCAGCGAGTGCGGAATGACTCAACTTACTGGTTGATATTTGAGTTGCTGTGGCGCGATTATTTTCGCTTCATTTGCGCCAAACATGGCAACAAAATTTTCTATCCGTCTGGTTTACAGGGCATTTCAATTCCTTGGAAACAAGATTGGCAACGCTTTGATCTGTGGCGAGAGGGCAAAACAGGTTATCCATTAGTGGATGCGAATATGCGAGAGCTAGCGGTAACTGGGTTCATGTCTAATCGTGGTCGGCAAAATGTCGCTAGTTTTCTGACTAAAAATCTAGGCGTTGACTGGCGCATGGGAGCCGAGTGGTTTGAATCGCGGCTGATTGACTACGATGTGTGCAGCAATTGGGGCAACTGGAACTATGGGGCTGGCGTTGGAAATGATGCGCGTGGCTTCCGCTTTTTCAACATTTCAAAGCAAGCCAAGGATTATGATCCACAGGGCGACTATGTGAAGCATTGGCTTTCCGAATTAGCCAATCTGCCTGCCAATAAGGTGCATGAACCCTGGAAACTAACGATCGATGAACAAAAACAATATGGGGTCATATTAGGAGTTGATTATCCTCAGCCGATCGTGGATTTGTTTAAGTCAGCAGAGGCAAATGAGAAACTCTACAATGCTGCAATCAGGCGGAAATAAGCATCAACAGAAAATTTACAGGTGGAAAGATTTTACCCATTCTCCATTCCCCATAATCAGTAAATCATCCAGTTCTGCATAATCGGGTAATGTTGTGTCGATCGCCTTTCCATCTCTGAGAACAACGCGATCGTGCTGATGGCGAGACAATAATTCACTGAAATATCTGGCTCTAAATATGACTAAATCCGCAGGTAAGCCAATACCAATTCGTCCGACTGTTGATAATTCCATTAGGTCTGCTGAAGTTGTGGTGACACTGCGACACCACTCTCCGTAGGGTGAATCCAACTGGACAATTCGAGTGGCTTGAGTAAACACTTCTAAGCCATCGTGATCACCAAACGCATGAAACGGATCGCGGCAATTGTCGCTAGCAAAAGCGATCGGAATGCCAAACTGTTTCAGTTCATGCGCTAGTGTTACGCCTCGCCAGCGTGGAGTCTGGGGAGATGGAGGGATGGAGGGATGGGGAGACGGGGTGAAATAGCGAGAGACCTGTTGATCTCGATCTTGGAGATAAAGATTGCACATCGGTAAACTGACAATCCCGATTCTCGCTTGCTTGACCCATTCCATCGTTGTCATCACCTCTTCAGCCGATTGCATCCCTAAGCTACAACAGTGTCCACAGACAATTTGACCGGAAAACTGATGGCGAATGGCTGCCATTGCAACGTGACGAAGCGTGATGTCATTGGGATTACCGCTTTCATCGGTGTGGAAATCTAAGTTCAAATTTCGTTCTTTTGCCAGGGTAAAGACGCGATCGAGTTGTATCTCTAACTCATCATTCATATACGCGATACCCCCCAAAATTCCATCCACTTCTGCGACTAAATCAGCTAATTTTTCGCCGTCTGGTGTCAGGAAATAATCTAAAGAAACCAGGCTAGCTGCCTGTAAAATTAAGCGATCTGTCCATTCCGTTTGCAGGGTTTTGAATGCACCAAAACTAATTGCCGCTTGTTCACCGAAGGAATCAATATGTGTCCGAATGGCTTTCGTCCCGTGAGCATAGCTGCATTTCAGCCCAAATTCCATACGACGATACACATCTTCCCCATTCCAACGTTCTTTGCAGTCAGCTTGTACGATGGCTAATGCCCTATCAAATGTGCCCTCTAAGTTGGGCGATCGTTCCCAAATATGTCCCTTGTCCAAGTGAGTGTGCAGATCCACAAAACACGGAAATACAATGCCTCGGCGCACATCGATCGCATTCATTGGTTCAGGCAGTGTTTCAGGAAATGGAGTTTCAACCGAGAGGATTTGGGCGATCGTGCCATCCCGTATTTCTAGATTCGCGCATACTAATCCTTCGCGAGTTTGCCGTGCCGCAATTTCAGCATTAACCTGGCTCAATAACGCAACGGGAATATGGGCATTTGTTAACCAGTAATGGTCAAACTCGGATGGTGAAAGATTGGGGGTTGGCATGGGGCAAGAAATGAAAGATGAAGGATGAAGGATTAGTTCTCTCGTTTGATGGCGCTTTCATGCCAGTTTCGCAGGAGAAAATCTGAAAGTAGAGTGAGGATGACGAAGATGATAATGCCGAGTACGGTGGTTAGCAGTAGGGCAGCGAACATTCGAGGGATTTGTAGATTGAAACTGGAGATGAGGATTTGGTAGGCGAGTCCCGATCGCGTTCCTCCAGTTCCAGCGACGAATTCTGCCACGACTGCCCCAATCAAGGCTAACCCGCCACTGATGCGTAACCCACCCAGAAAATAGGGCATGGCGCTAGGGAGCCGCAGGTAAAGCAGTGTTTGCCAACGGGAGGCTTTGTAAAGTTGAAAAAGGTTAATCAAGTTATGATCGGCGCTGTTCAGTCCCAGGGTCGTGTTAGAGAGGATTGGGAAGAATGCCACGATCCAGGCGCAAATCACGAGTGAAACAAAGGTAGAGCTTTCGCCGGAGATGACTTGTCGTGTCCAGAGGATGATTAGAGGGGCGATCGCGACAATCGGCGTGGTTTGCAAAATCACGGCATAGGGGAAGAAACTGCGCTCAATCCATTTGCTTTGAGTAAATAGAATCGCGATTAGTAAGCCAGAAACGACCGCCGCCATGAAGGCAACGATCGTGATTTGCAATGTGATGATGAGCGATGGAAATAGTTCACCCCAATCCCGGATTAAAGTCTGTACGACTAAGATTGGACCCGGTAACAAGTAAGGCGGTGTGTTTGTCACTCGTACTCCGACTTCCCAAATCACGAGCATCACTATCCCGACCACTACAGGTGCAATGACCTCTGCGGAGAGGAGTGATTGGAAAGAAGACACCGGAGCAGATTGAGTAACGCCATTGCGATCGTTTGGTGCAGTCTGAGTGTGAGAGTTAGGGTTAGAAAGGCTCACGGTTAAACACTTAGGAACTAGATTTGAATAGACGGTTTAGATCGGCTAAGTTTCGAGTAATTTTGGCAGGTGATAGGGCTTCATTGAATAGGGTTTCGTAGAAGAAGAAAGCAACTCCTGCTAATTTTCGCTGACGGATTTCTTGAAGCTGATTTTCGATCGTGCTGGTGGCGATCGATTTCACTCGAAGTCCCGTTAAGATCCCAATCACGGTAGGAATATGGTGACGAGATTCAAAGACTTCTGATTTATCCAATTCTCCAGCAAATGCAGGCAACGCTTCTCGATAAACTTGCAACACCAACTCTTCGATCAATCCTTGTTTTTCCCAGTCTTGCCAGTCGGCTAGATAGTTTGTTTTAGAAAAGCCAAGTGGATTAGGGGAAAGGGAGAGTAAACAATCCGATCGCTTTGCTTTAATCGCTTTGAAGATGCGGGCGAGTAAATGGGTTAGCTTCGCAGATGCCCAATTGAGGCGATCGGGATGCTTCGGATCGAGTGGAAGAGATTTCCCTCGATTTTCGATTCGATACAATGCTTTTGTAAATGAGTCATAACCAAGCTCGATCGGGAAGACAAAATGATCATCTAACTGGATTCCATCAACCTCATATCGAACGACAACATCTGAAATTAAATCTACCATGAACTGTTGCACAACGGGATGGCAAGGGTTAAACCACACATGATGATCCGGTTTACCATCGCTCGTTTTAATCCGGATCTTATTGCCATTTTGATCCAGCGTCAGCAAATGGGGATGCTTCTTTTCTAACTGAGAATCTGGGAGTGTTGCCAGCCCATATTCAAACCAGGGAATGACGCGAAGATTGAGAGAATTAGCTGTTTCAACCAGTTCAGCTAACATATCGCGATCGGCAAAAATTGGATTGGGCGTAATCGGAGAACCAATAAAATTTTCAGCAATTTTGCTTGGATAAAGCGTAAATCCTTTCTGCCAGACCGCCGGATAGATTGTATTAAATCCTAAGTCTTTAAGCTGTTGTAAACCCTGTTGAATTGCAGTTTGAGAACTTAATACATCGCTGTCTACATTAGTCAGCCAAACCGCACGGATTTCTTCAATTTCAACACTCACATGAGGAAGATAGAAATAGCCAATCTTGCCCACAGTACCTAATGGGTTTTTCAATTTAATGAAACAATGCTGCCCAACTCGGAAAGCATAATTCACTTCAAAGAATTGCCCTGCATTGACTGAAAATTTATCAATTGAAGCAAGACTAGCGGACTGAGCCGTTGTTTTCTTAAAGAATGTATTGCGAGTGACGGTCAACAATGGCATTTGTATTCCTTTCTCTAAGGGGCTACGCCACGGAATCAAACAGATCAGCAGACTCTTCTGAGGGTGTTAAAGAGGGGGCTTGTGGGCTAGCTGCATGGGATAGCGCCATCGAAATTTGACGACAATATTCGTTATAAAGTGGGGAGGTGCGGAACTCTTCGGTGCGCGGGTAAGGAGCTTCAATCACCACATCTGCAATAACGCGACCCGGTCGGGCTGCCATAACCACTACCCGATTCGACAAATAAACGGCTTCGTAAATATTGTGGGTGACAAAAGCGATCGTCCAGTGCATCCGGTTCCACAAATCGAGCAGGTCACTGTTAAGACGGCTGCGGGTCATCTCATCCAGTGCGCCAAACGGCTCATCCATCAGCAGCACTTCGGGGTGCGTAACCAGGGCGCGGGCGATCGACACGCGCATCTTCATTCCACCGGATAGCTCACGGGGATAGCACCGCTCAGAGCCTTGCAGATCCACCAGTTCGATCGCTTCCGCCACCGATGACGCGGCTGCCCGCTTTGTAATTCCTGCCAGTTTTAACGGTAGATAAACATTTTCCTGCACCGTTGCCCACGGCATCAACGCCGCTTCTTGAAATACAAACGCCAACTTGCGCTGATCGTGACCATTGCCCCAATAGATGCTGCCGGAAGTCATCTTGCCAAGTCCAGCAATCATCCGCAGCACCGTGCTTTTGCCACATCCTGAAGGACCCAAAAGGCTAACCAACTGCCCTTCCCCTACAGTCAGATTTAAATCTTTCAAGGCAACTGTGCCATTAGAATAAATTTTGCTGACATCGCTGAGCGTAATTGCAGGGGTAAAAGTCATCCTCAGGTTCTCCTAGGGAACAGGATTAGGTCGTAAGTCATAAACGGCGAACATATCCAAGATGCCCCTCATATCCCTACTATTCGCCATTCGCTACCCATTATTTATAATGCACTTAGGCTCTATAAGCATCAATACCCTTATTGACGAATTGCAGGGTATATGCCTTAGTGTAATCGGTGTCTGACTTAAAAACACCCTGTGATGACATCGTATCGAAGAAGGATTTCCAACGAGCATCTGTCATGGCACCGATTCCTTGAGTCTCTGCATCACCAGACGTGGCAATCCCGTATTCTTTCATTTTTTCGATGCCGTAAGCAAGCTGTTCATCCGTCATCTCCGGGTTGTCCTTCTTGATTAGCTCATTTCCCGGTGTTGGATCATCGTCTAAATAGCTATACCAACCCTTGATAGAGGCGTCTACAAACCGTTGCACCAGGTCAGGATTTTGTTCAACCAATTCCCGTTTGCATTCGATCGTCGTGGAATACGGGTCATACCCATAATCAGCTAGCAGAAACACCACGGGATCAAAGCCACCCTCTTGCTTGATGGAAAGCGGCTCGGAACTGAGATAGCCTTGTTGCGCGGAATTTTGATCGGCTAGGAATGGTCCAGGGTTGAAATTATAAGGCCGTTTTTGATCGTCGGTGAAGCCATATTTGGCTTGCAGGAAGGGCCAATAGGTGACGTTGGCGGCACCAGAGATGAAAATAGGTTTGCCTTTGAGATCCTCTAGCGAATCGACTCCTGTGTTGGGGTGAGCGATAAGAATCTGCGGGTCTTTCTGGAAGATAGACGCGACAGTGATTTTAGGGATGCCCTCTTCCACAGCTTTGATCGCATCAGACCCATAGCCCATAAAGAAATCGATCGCACCACCCAGCAAGAGTTGGGTTCCATTCACTTGCGGTCCACCCATTTTAATCGAGACCTCTAACCCATACTCTCTGTAGATGCCAGTCGCGATCGCCTGATAAAAACCACCATGTTCAGCTTGGGCATACCAGTTGGTGCCATAACTCACTTTCGTGAGTTCTCCAGAGCCAGAGGGGCTAGCCGATGCACTAGCCGTCGGCGATTCGGATTGAGCCGTTTGTTGGTTCGTTGCACAAGCGGCAATTAGACTACTCCCTGCTGCAAGAGTGCCATACTGGATGAACTGTCGTCGGCTGATTGAAACTATTCCACGGGGTGGATAACGCAGTGAACTCATTCAACTCTCCTTGACTACACGCTGCAATCCGCATCCGTAGGCAAATTATAGCCCTCTATGTACTGAAACTACTAGAAGCCGATCGCGAAAATTGTGTCTTTATATACATCAATAATTAACAAGGCACGGCATGCTGTGCCCCTACCCGATAAACATGTCACCCTTTAACGGTTATGCATCGCTCTAGTCCCTGGTTCTCCGACAACCCAGTCGATTACTTGCTGACCAAGACGGACTCCATCCAAACGATCGACTTCTCGTACCCCCGTTGGGCTTGTCACATTCACCTCTGTTAAATAGCCTCCGATGATGTCAATTCCCACGAAGACTAAACCATCTCGCCGTAAGACGGGGGCAAGCTGAGCGCAAATTTGATACTCGCGATCGGTAATTTCTGTTTTGGCGACCCGCCCCCCCACCGCCATATTGCCGCGAAACTCGCTGCCTGTCGGAATCCGGTTCACCGCCCCAATCGGCTCTCCATCCAGCAGAATAATGCGCTTATCCCCATCTTTTGCCGCCGGAAGATATTGTTGCACCATGATTGGCAGTTTGCCGTGGTGAGTACTGACTTCAATCAAAGAGTTAAAATTGCGATCCTCCAATTCGATCAACAAAATCCCCTCACCCGCCTTCCCGCCCAAGGGTTTAATGACAGCCGATCCTTGCTGTTCGACGAATTGCCGGATGACCTGCTTGTCTTGGCTGACGATCGTTTGCGGGATCACTTCGGTAAACTGGAGGGCATACATCTTTTCATTCGCTGTTCGGATGCCTGCGGGGGAATTAATGACTCGCGTCTTTGCTGCATCAATATAATCCAGAATGTAAGTGGCGTAGAGATAGGCGATCGTCACAGGTGGATCAGTTCGCATCAACACGGCATCCATTTCATCAAGCGGGAGGAGCCGCCGATCGCCCAGACTAAACCAGTCTGGTTCAGCCACCCAACGTCCTTCAACGAGTTGAACAGGTTTCAACCGGGCAGACTGCGCGATCGCCCACGCTCTTCCTTCCGCCACACTCAGCGAATGTGCCTCCGTCACCCAAACTTCATGCCCCATATCCTGCGCCGCTTCCATCAGCGCCACGCTCGTATCATGCCCCGGATCGAGCTTCTGAATTGGATCAATAATAAATGCAAATCTCACCAAGTCACCTCCTCAAAGATTAGGAGATGAGAAGACAAACAGACAAGGAAAAAACTCACTATATAGCCCTTCACCCTTCACTCTTCACCCTTCACTCTTCACCCTTCACCCTGCCGTCTCTTGCAACAACGGCTCAAGTTTACCCTTAGCATTAAGCGCATACAGATCATCACAGCCACCAATATGCTGATGATTAATGAAGATCTGAGGGAGCGATCGGCATCCGTTAGCTCGTTCAGCCATCTTTGCCCGTGCCGCTTCATCCCCATCAATACAATACTCTGTAAACTCAACCCCTTTTTGTTTCAGCAATGCTTTTGCTCGGAGACAAAAGGGACAGCTACTCCAAGTATAAATCTCAACGTTGGTTGCCATAGTACTTTCAGAGTGAATCACGCTCTCTAATCTTAAGACCTATGGCAAAAATCGTTACGTAAACCTAAATTATTGGCGGATTTGGCAAAGGATGGATAGCATGATGAGGCATAATTCTGTGATTGACCAATATTTTGTCGTTTTTGGTGGGGTCCTGCATTCCCTATGAGAAAGTCACTTTTGTCCAAACTCAGTCTATTGCTAATGGTTCCAGCTACCCTGCTAACGATCAGCACAAGTATGCTGTCAGCCAATGCACAAACCCCCTCTATCTTATACAGCCCTATTCCTTTGCCTGACAGTAATGAAATTACTGACACTTTAACGGACAAAGACATTCCCACAGGATTTGGGGGCTTCTACCGGGATTACATTGTTACTTTTGAGGAGGGTGATCAGGTTGTAATGGACTTGACATCTGAAGAGTTTGACACCATTATCACGTTGATTGCGCCAGACGGTGTTGCGATCGGCGAAAATGATGATGGTCCAGATGGAACAACCAACTCTTTATTGTTTGCCCGGATTACTAGAGCCGGAAATTACATTGTGCGGGTCAGCCCCTACGCCGGACAGGGTGTGGGAGCTTTTACACTAAAAGTCACTCGTCTACGTGCGATCGACTAAAACCGAAACTAGACACGCCTACAACCAAATAACCCTAGGCGATGAACGCACCTTATTCTACACACTAACGCTAAGAACCTGAGCGGTTCAAGTTTAGGGTCTAAGAATCTGTAGAAACCAAAATTAGGGATGAGACAGTGCTGAGTTTGAGCCATTTCTCAGTCCTCAGTCCCTAATCCTCCTCAAACAGGGTTTAAGGCAAATTGCTGAAGCTTGAGTCTTAGAAAATACTTGTCAAGGTTCCTCAAAGTTTGCTATCTTAGTCAAGCACTGATGAGCAGTCTGCCGGGATAGCTCAGTTGGTAGAGCAGAGGACTGAAAATCCTCGTGTCGGCGGTTCAAGTCCGCCTCCTGGCATCCAAGTCAAATCAAGGAAAGCCACGACTGGCAAAGGATTTCAGCTTACCCAGGTATCCCCTCTTGGAGATCCTGGGTCAATTCTTTGGGGGCTTTTGGGGGACTTTGGGGCAAAAACTGGTGGAAAACTGGTGGAAGTGGTGGAGGTGCTATAACGTAACTAGCCACTAGGCAAAGGAGAGGACGATGTTCTCCAGAACGCCTACGGGTCGAGCCTCTAAAGGTTCTGTCTCTGTCATCAACACCCACGATCGACTCCAGCTTCGCTTCAGCTATGGTGGCAAGCGCCAGTATGTAACGCTGGGACTACCTGACACCACCGCCAATCGAAAACTGGCTGAATTGAAAGCAGCGGAAATCGAAAAGGATATTCTTTACGAGCGGTTTGATCTCACCCTCGAAAAGTACAAATCTCAGTCTGCTCTCAGTACAGTTACATCCACTACACCTGCTACCAAAGCAAAGCCGCAGTTGGATGAACTGTGGGCAAAGTACAGCGAATTAAAGAAGCCCCAGATCAGCCCCAGCACCTATGTCAAGGACTACATCAAGTGCCGTAACCACATCAACCGCTTGCCCGGCCGCTCCTTGGACGATGCACTACTGATCCGCGACTACCTACTCGAACATCTCACGCTTGATGCGGCAAAACGCTGTTTGAATTACTTGAAATCCTGCTGCACCTGGGCAGTAGAAGATGGGCTGATTGATGTGAACCCCTTTATGAGCATGAAAATTAAGGCTCCGAAAGGTTTGAGTGAAGATGAAGATGTTAATCCCTTCACTAAGGAGGAACGCGATCGCATTATTCAGGCGTTTGAGACCGATCGCTACTATCGCCACTACACCGATTATGTTCGGTTCCTGTTTTTTACCGGGTGTCGCCCTTCAGAGGCGATTGCCCTCAAGTGGAAACACATCACCAGCAATGCTGTTAAGTTTCGAGAATCAGTGGTGATTTCTGAGGATGGCTTGGTTCGGAAGGAAGGGTTGAAGACCCAGAAAAGGCGTGACTTCCCGATCACACCAGAACTCCAAGCCATCCTCGATGCGATTAAACCTGCCCAAGTCAATCCCGGTGCCTCTCTCTTTAAAAGTCCGAGAGGGAAATTCGTTGACCAGCATAATTTCTTGAATCGGGCTTGGAAGGCAATTCTGAAGAAATGTGGGATTGAGTATCGTAAGAGCTATCAGACCCGCCATACCTTCATCAGCCTTTGTATTGAAGCAGGAATCAACAGCACTGCGATCGGTCGATGGACAGGAACGAGTGCGAAGATGATTGACAAGCACTATGGGGCATGGGGGTGCAACGGATGACTTGGGATACTCAATTGGGGTTGCGGGTGCTGCAAGGAGTTGAAGCAGAGTTGTATCTGACGGCTCTGCAACATACGGTTGCTTACCTCTGGGATATTGTCAAGCTAGATGATGACTTGAATGTTAGGACAGGCGATTGCGTCTTCGATAGTGCCAGCATTGAACAGAAGATTGCTTTGCTGCATCAGTGTTTGTTGGCTTTGCTGAAACCAAATATTCCTGCACCTCCCCTCACGAATGTCATGGAAGCGGCTGCATTCCTCCCTTTTGCGTTTCTACAGATGAGAATTGAAGAAGAAATCGAAGATGAAATGCATTGGGCTGAACAGGAAGATGATGACGACCTCATCTATTTCTATCGACGGCTCGTTGGGAATGCTTACAATATGCCGATTTCCCGTAGTCAGTAAGCGATCGATGATGAGGGTGAAGAACCCTTTTACCTGGACTGGTGCTCAACCAATGCTAGCGATTGGGAAGATGCGATCGATTACTTGGCAGACTTTATTTTCTACGATCGTGACTGGCAAGTGACCTCGCTGCATCCCCAACTGCTGGATGGATTGGATCAAGGCTTTAGTGAGCAGACCGGAATTTTCGAGAGCTATATCAGCAATCGTCTGCCCAAAGTCAGCTCAGAGCAGATTGCGAGAGCCTTATCCGAAACTCAACATTGGCAGCAATGTTCATAGTTAGCTTATTGAGGGGCGATCGCGTTCCTTAGCAGTTTGAACCGTAATTCTGCGTCCACTTCAACGGCGATTGCTCTTTCACCTAACTATAACTACCCAAACACAAAACAGAACCAAGGGATAAATTTGGTTAAAAAGCGATCTTGACTTGAATGCTCAATCAATTCCGATTCTATTATTTGTTTCTAAGTGACATTACAAGCTTTATTGCAAAAATTTTCTCAATCCGTCTAGCCGCTGTTCTAGAAATATTCTAGAAACTTAACCGTTAACGAGTTGACGTTGCTTTAGCAGATTGATACCATCCTTATATAACCAAACTGATTAAAATTAAACTAAATTTATCCAATCTCCAAAGATAAGCTGTACTTTTGCGAACTAATGTTCGTGTACTAGAGCTACGAGAGAGTAAGGCTGAATCGTTGAGCTAACGGTAAGAAGTCAAGCAGGTTGCATTCTATCAGTTCGCAGAAAAGGAATAGAGGCAGGCAATTTAGTTTTATTGCAGAGCGCGAGCGGGCTGTGGGCTGAATTCCATCAACTTTTCGTTGCCTCTCAACTGACAGAAATTAAGCAACTGAAACGGAGGCTTTATGCGTCCATCTGATCAATTCGTAGGACATTCATCACAGAGCCATGAACCATTTCGCTTTGTCAAGAAGCGAGAGATTTCAAAGATGACAGGTCTCTCTGGAGATACCCTCAAGAAGTATCGCCTTTCAGGAATTCTATGCGAGGATATTCATTGGATCAGAGTCAATTCCAAAGTTGTTCTCTACAACGTTCCTTTGATTATGGATTGGCTTCAGAATATCAATGATCCACAAGCTCATCACAGAGCGATCGAAGCTTACCAAGCTATGCTACTTTCCAGCAAGAAAGCACGCCGTAATTAACGTTCACCGCTTCAGATTTGCAGATGGACAAGGAACAATTATTCAAGCGTTTACTCTAACTCCATCCCAGGCTTCCGCTGAACCGATCGCCCCTGAGTCTTCTGCGTTCCCTGAGCCTTCTCCAATCGCTGCACCGCCTTCATCACGGTCGATCGCACATACTGGCTCATGGGTGCTAATGGCACTTTGTTGATATGCACTTGATGCTGTAAATAAGGACTCTGATGCAGGATACCCACCACTTCTTTCGGTGAGTATCCTGCTTTCAGTGATGCTAGTGCGACGGTGTCATCCAGCTTAATGGCAGCCCAATCATTCTGAGCAAAGCGTTGGTAGAGCGCCGGGTAATCAAGATTGGCTTCGCCGATGACTCGTCGTGCCTGCTCCAGGTATTGCTGTCGTGCTTGCTTGCCCGCCTCGTTTTCCGGTTCTTTGGGTTTTGCTGCCATAGGAAGTTCGTTCAACAGGAATAACAAAAGGAATCAGTTGGAGAACGGAATTAAGCGGCGATCGTGGCATCATCCAGCAAGGTTCCCAGCAGAGCATCCTCATCAAAATCTACCCCTTCAGATTCTTCAAACGCATCGTGAGAAGGACGTTGCGTACTTGACTTTTGCGGTGAAGGAGCGAGTGGAAGATTCCCAGTCACCATCGGCATTCCTCCGGTGGTAACCATCTGCTGAAACGCTTCTGCTACTGCCTGTCTAATCTCTTGTTTCAAATCCACGGTTGAGGTCGATGCGGTTGGAGGTTCCAAGCCAAAGGTGTCACAGATCAGCGTCATCTGTCGGTTTAACTGCTCGACGCACTCACGGGCGATCGCCTTCAGTTCTTCTTCACTCAGGTTTTCTTGCTTCTGGTAAGCAAAGGGTTTCCAGAAGGCACTCATGGCATCAATGCCTTTGTGCTTGC
>JAAUSF010000237.1 GCA_012033255.1 Cyanobacteria bacterium RU_5_0 | reverse complement strand
CTCCCCATCCCCCCATCCCCCCATCCCCTCCTCCCTCCCCGCTTCCCAAATCCGTGAGATCGAACGTAGCGTTAACTTAACTGTCAATCCGCTTACCAATCCAGAAGGTGGGGTTCGGGGTGGCTTGGTGGTGCTAGAAGATATCAGCCGAGAAAAGCGGATGAAAGCGACAATGTATCGCTATATGACTCCAGGTGTTGCCGAACGAGTGATGGCACTGGGCGAAGATTCATTGATGGTCGGCGAACGCAAGGAAGTCAGCATTCTGTTTTCAGATATTCGTAGCTATACGTCGCTTACCGAAAAAATGGAAGCGGCAGACGTGGTATCGCTGCTGAACAACTACTTTGAGACGATGGTAGAAGCCGTCTTCAACTTTGAAGGCACCCTGGATAAATTCATTGGGGATGCGCTGATGGCGGTGTTTGGTGCGCCTTTACCCCTCGACGAAAACCATGCCTGGATGGCGGTGCAATCAGCGTTAGATATGCGGCGGCGATTAACAGAGTTTAACGAGAAGCGGCAAGCGATCGCCCAACCTCAAATCCGGATTGGCATTGGCATTAGTTCTGGAGAGGTGGTATCCGGCAATATCGGCTCTCAGAAGCGCATGGATTACACGGTGATTGGCGATGGGGTAGACATTAGCTCCCGCCTGGAGGGAATCACCAAAGAATATGGTTGTGACATTATTTTGAGTGAGTTCACTTACAACTTCTGCCGTGAGAAAATTCAGGTGAGAGAACTCGATCGAGTGCGTGTTAAAGGTAAAACCAAACCGATTCGCATCTATGAGTTAATTGACGATCGCCGCCATTCGCTTGATCCAATCACTCAAGACTTTTTAGAACTCTATCAAGCTGGACGCGATGCTTACATCAGCCGCCATTTTCGGCAAGCGATCCAACATTTTGAAACGGCACACCGCTTGAAAAAACACGATCGAGCGATTGCCATTTACATCGATCGAGCCAATCATTACTTGCTCAATCCCCCCCCGCACGACTGGGATGGAGTCTACACGATGACAACGAAGTAGGGGCAGGGTTGAATCACAGTTCTATTGTCAATTTTATTGTCAATGGAAAGTAGAGGCGAAGCGTTTGGAACAATGCATCGCCAAAGTTGTCTGCCGCCGCTTATCCTGGTCGTGAGATGTCATCCCGTGGGAAACTATAGCTGTAGTCAGCTAAGTTAGGACAGGGACATTTTTGTGGGGCGGCTTCGCCGCCCCACAAAAATGTCCTAACCAATAGGGCTATCGCTATAGCTTAAGCGAATTCAGTGACTCCCTCTCAACGGTTTTTTATAACGATGCCTGTGAACTCACCACCGAACTCTCCGACTGATCCGATCGCCCCTTCGAGCAAAGCCACCTCTGAACAAGCCACCTTTACCCAAACACGCAAAGCCGATCATATTCGAGTCTGTTTAGAAGAGGATGTTCAGTCTCACCATATTACGAACGGGCTGGAACACTATCAGTTTACACACTGCTGCTTACCCGAACTCGATCGCCGGGAAATCGATTTCAGCACACCGTTTTTGGGTAAAACACTGGGCGCACCTCTACTGATCTCCTCGATGACTGGCGGAACCGAACAGGCACGAACCATCAATTATCGCCTTGCGGAAGTCGCACAGCATTATCGCATTGCAATGGGGGTTGGATCGCAGCGCATCGCCATTGAAAAGCCCGAAGTCTCCTCGACGTTTGCAGTTCGCTCGATCGCCCCTGATATTTTGCTGTTTGCCAACCTGGGAGCCGTACAGCTTAATTATGATTATGGACTGAATGAATGTTTGCGAATCGTGGACTGGTTAGAGGCTGATGCGCTGATATTGCACCTTAATCCGTTGCAAGAGTGCGTTCAAACCAAAGGAGACACGAACTTTCGAGGATTGCTAAGGAAAATTGAAACTCTTTGTCAGTCTCTTTCAGTTCCCGTCATTGCCAAAGAAGTTGGTAATGGGATTTCACCGTTAATGGCGCAAAAGTTGATTGAAGCGGGAGTAAAAGCGATCGATGTTGCCGGTGCGGGTGGCACATCTTGGGCAAAAGTCGAAAGTGAACGAGCCAAAGATGCCCTACAACGGCGGCTAGGCGCTACCTTTGCAAACTGGGGCATTCCGACCGCAGAATGCATCACAACCATCCGAGCGATCGCCCCTGAGATTCCTTTAATTGCCTCCGGTGGACTGCGAAATGGATTGGATATTGCCAAAGCGATCGCGCTTGGTGCCGACCTCGCCGGACTAGCACTACCCTTCTTGAAAGCCGCCTCTGAATCCGAAACGGCGCTCTACGAGTTGGTGGACGCTTTGACGGCAGAGATGGCTACAGTCTTATTCTGCACGGGTAACGCCACTCTAGATGGGTTGCGGAATCCAGGTGTCTTGGAAAAACGGTAATTGGCAAAATCCGTCAATTACCAATTACCGATTACCAGAAAATCGCTACAATTCCCGCTCCTAGACGAAGTAATTTCTTACGGCTAGTGAACTCTTCTTCAGATCTCCAGACTTAAACTGAGTGCCTGTAACATCCGCGAGTAGGTCATTCCCTGCTGAGAAAGGGGTCCGATTATCGTTGACCGATAGATAAGTCCGTTTGCCAAGCTTGAAGAATACGGCTTCGTCAGCTTTTAGACGTTGATTTCCCTTCTTCTTGAAGTCTCTGTCTGCGTAGGCGGCGCGAGTGGCTTTCAAGAGACTACCTTTTTGCGTCCCTGCATAAAACAGTCCTTTGGGCAATTCGACTGTATTCAGATTGTTGTCGAAGTCGAGTTGGAAACGATCGCCCTCACCGTGGTTGAAATCGCTAATAGAGTCACGCGCATTCAAGGTTGAAGTCTTTAGGGCACCCCGTTTGGTTGAGCCAGAGAAAACGAAGCGATCGGCTTTTGCTCCGCCAGTCAGCACATCAGAGCCGTCGCCTCCTACAACAATATCATTTCCCCCTGAACCCGTCAGCGTATCTTCTCCAGTACTGCCAGAATCTCCTACCACAATGATGCTGTTGGTGAAATCGACTGGAATCGGAGTGCCGTCGGCGGTTCTGACATCGAAGTTACCAACCTCATGAATGTTATTTGAGCCGCCTGTTGATGCGGCGAAGCCAAACTTAAACGTGGCAGGTAACGCACCATTGCCCTTCTCTATGACATTGACAGTGATGACCTGTTCATTTGGGTCGATCGCATCTCCATCTGCGTTTAGATCAATCGCAACCGTAAGCAATCCAGTTGGGCTGAGGTCAATTTTGGCAGTGCGCTTAGAATTGTCGCGAGTGGCTCCAATGCCTGGGTTATCTAGACTAATGGGTAGGGGACGAGTTCCGTCGAGATATTTGTAATTCGTGGCTTGACTGCCTCTAACGGCGATCGCATCGCTGGTTCCTCCCGGACCATCAATCCGTTCGTTTGAGCCAATACCAGAAAAGTTGCCAAATTCATCAAACCCAATTCCCAGATAACCGCCATCTAAGCCTGCTATGCCATCAGAAATGCTTTGGGCATAGCCTAATGAACCGCCAAAAGCACCTGCACGGATGGGAGACTTAGAGCCATCAATGAAGAAAAAACTGATCCCATCGCCACCGGTACCCCCGTAGGCATAAAAGTCAAAGGTAATTGAAAGCCCTCGGCTGGAATCAACAGACACATTAGAGGATCTGAATTCTGCATCACTGGGTTCAGCATTTGTTAGCGTCAGAATAGTTGGGTCTGCCATAGTATCTATCGTGTACAGAGTGGATCAACTGCAAAGATGAAAAACTGAGCGAAATAGCTGTGGGGCAGTAAGTCGAAATAGATTGAAAACAGCCACGATTGAAACGGTCATCCGGAAGCGTTAACTGGCTCTCTTGGAGGTTGATCAGCGTTGAACACAAATGGGTTCTAAAACTGTTCATTCAACAACGCTCATTATTTTCAGAAACGACCGCCTGATTACTGAATTACGGTAGGCAGATACTCCAAAATTCTACGTATAGTTTGTGACAATGTTGGAACACAGTGAGATAGAAGTTACGCAAATTTATTGGATATTTATTTGCAAGTCATTTTTGTGAACTCCCAATAAATGCTGTTATGCGGTCAGGTTTCTACAATCTAAAATCGCAATCTAAAATCCAAAAGAGAAGAGTGACAATTGTACCTGCGATGATTCCATCAACGGTTGCATCAATAAAAACCAGTTTAGAGAAGACCGCTAAGGACGCTGTTGGGAATGTCATAGTCGTCTATTAGCCAGATAGAAATTGACGTAAATTGAGTAAACGAAAAACAGGTGACAAGACGATACGCGATCGCTACTAAATGTGTCGATCGAAGTCAGCCTTATCTACAGGAACACAGCCTCGATCGAAGATTGCTTCTATGTTTTATGCAACGAATCGACCTATTAAAAACACCCGAATGATTTTGACGAGTGAATTGAGTCGTTAGAGCTTACCTGGAGAACTACGTACTTCTTGACAACACAATGTTCTCTGGTACAGTTTGCAGCAAGATAGTGGCAGTTGCCGCAACAAAACCGAAATTCTACGGAAGCTTAACTAGAAACTTATCATTTCAAAATCTTCTATAAATTTGCGGTGAAATTACTTAACCTTAAATTTACGTAAAATCGCTCCTGCTATATCCACAAAACACGCTGTGAGGCAGGTATTATGCCCGTTTCAGCTTGGCAGGTGAGACATCCTGCGAAATAGTTGAATGTCACCATGTGCAACTTTGTTTATACTGCTGAAACGGCTATTGCTTTGTCAAGCCAGATTTGATGGGTAATGGGGGGTGGGGGCGTTGCCCACGCAGGGGTGAAACCCCTGCACCCCGCAAAACAAAAATGACAGACTACTATTCCTGGCGTAAAAACTCAATCCGAGGCAACAACGGATCTTGCACCACTCCAATCCCTGTAAATCCCCATCGCTTCAGCAAGTTCCCCAATTGCGTACTTGGAAGCGACTCGACTGCAAACTGACCCACCACTCCCGCCCCATGCGTGTTGAGATAGCTGAGAGCATCCGCGTGTTCCTTAAACATCAGCAAGTAACTTAGAGCCGTCTGCGACGCTTCTCCACCCCCTGACTGTGAGGGATGAGCCACAAGATACTGACCATCTGTTCTGGAACGAATCACGTAGAAGATTTGGGAGAGCATAGGAAGATAGAAAAGGATATTACAGCGATTTTCAGATGAGTAAACCACAATTGCGTGTGGATGGGTGGATGGGGTGGATGGGTGGATGGGTGGATGCTTATGCAAGGGGAAACGGCTATAATTCTCTCCTAT
>JAAUSF010000236.1 GCA_012033255.1 Cyanobacteria bacterium RU_5_0 | reverse complement strand
ACAAGTCAAATATAGATAGAGCTTAGTGACTTGCAGCAACAATGGCTGCCATCAACTCTGTTATTCTCCAGCGTCCGGTATATCGAATGTTATTGATAAATAGGACTGGAGCAGCCGTTATTCCACTGTGCAATCCACTTTCGATATCCTCATTGATACGATCGACATGCACTTGTTTAGACAACTCTTTGAGAAATTGAGGGATATCAAGCCCTAAATCGTTGGCGTACTCTACAAGATAACCGTTCTCTAACTGTTGTTGATGGGCAAATAAAGTGTCGTGCATTAACCAAAACTGTCCTTGGACAGCGGCGGCTTCGGCGGCTTGGGCTGCCCGTTGAGCATGAGGATAAATCTGTGTTTGCGGAAAATGACGGAAGATAAAGCATAAATAATCCTCTCCCAAAGAAGCACTAAGCTCTCGTTCGATCGCTTTAATCAGCTTGTAAACGTCCGCACTTCTAGAGCATTGATAGTCTCCATACATCACCAGCACGACCTTGGCACTCAGCACACCTTGCATCCAATCTTGGGTTGAAGGTGGGACAAGTAAGGAACTGTGGCTGCGATCGTCGTTCATCTTTCTACATCTGCATCAAGCATGGAACCGTGCAATTTACTTGCTCAATCCATTGATTGCATGACTGTTTGCATAGATTCAATATAGGAGATCGCCTTCAAGTCGTCGTCTATAGCGAGTTAAAACTTTTACAGTATAAATTGATAGAGGAACCATGCGATCGCAAAGTAGAAGGCTAGCTATAACTTAAGTTAGAATCGGGTGCATCAATTCGTTTAGGAAATACATCAGTTCGCAGATTAACTGTCAGAGTAGGCAGTATCGTCCGTCAGATGTTTCTCTCCCAATAGGGCGGATTCCCAAATCGCTGAATTAGGAAATTAATAAACACCTGAACACGCCGCGAATGCTTACGACTCGGTAAACACAATGCATAAAAGCAGTTCGTCCAGATTAAATTTAATCTGGACGAACTGCTCAATTTATAGTTGAACTTTAGTTGCTAGCAGTGTGATTAAATCAGCATGAGCTAACACCACATCGGGGTTGCGTTGAAATGCCGCATCATACTTCACAGCAAAGTCATTTCCAGCTTCATCAGGTGTGAGTAGAATCCGAACATCAGCAATGAGAGCAACGATCGCCTCGGAGGTGATAGGCTGATCAGAGTGGATTAACTCATCAATTTGCACAATCAATTCTGAGAGGTGATGCAACCAGGCAAATTGATCGTGATTGATCGCCAGTTGCAGCAGTTCACCTCTAGAGACCTGTCCGCGCACCTGTTCGTAACGAATACGCTCTGTGTCCAACAACAGTTTATGCAAATGCAATAACTTGATGCGTATATCGGTCAGCAGTTGATGTTGGGTAATGTGGTGTTGAAGCGTGTTAAGCATGAATATGTCCCATCCTTCCATTTCGGTAATCGTCGATCGCTTGCAGTATTTCGGCTTCAGTGTTCATCACAAAAGGACCATAGCGCACCACAGGTTCATTCAGCGGCACTCCAGCAATCAGCAGTAGATCGAGGGATTGGGTGGCATCCGCAGGATTGGCGATCGCCACTTCCTCACCCTCAGGTGCAAAAATTACCATTTGCCCATCCTCACCCCGTTCTTGCTCAGTGCCAAACAAACCAGACCCATCGAGGACATAGGTAAAGGCGTTGTACTCTTTCGGTACCGGTTGAACAATGCTTGCTCCCGGTTGTAGCGTGAAGTGCAGGTAGATAATCGGGGTGCGGGTTTCAATCACCGCTTTCGCCCCCAACGCTTCTCCCGCAATCACTCGCACTGTCACGGACCCATCTTTGATCTGAGCCACCGGAATCTGCGCTGATGGAATTTCCTGATAGCGAGGAGCAATCATCTTGTCCCGCTGCGGCAAGTTGACCCAGAGTTGAATGCCGTGCAGTCGCCCACCCGTGCGGGTAAACTCAGCTTCTGGCATTTCGGAATGCACTACGCCTGCCCCAGCGGTCATCCACTGCACATCACCGGGATTGAGCAGTCCGGCATGACCGACCGAGTCCTTGTGTTCCAGCCGTCCATCCAGGACGTAGCTGACGATTTCAAAGCCACGATGGGGATGATCCGGTGCGCCCTTTGCTTGACCGGGCTTCTGATTCACGGGACCCAATTCATCGAGGAGGAGAAAGGGGTCAAACTCGGAAAAGCTACTCTTGGGAAAAGGACGACGCACCAGGAAGCCCGCTCCTTCAAGCGTTTCTACACTATTAATGATTCCAGCAACGGTTCGGAGTGTTTGAGTTTGAGTTGTCATACAGTTGCCTCCAGGCAGACAGTTTATAAAACTTATCCTATATATGATTAATCATATATTAGCATAGAAGTATATCAATTCTATAGGTAGGGCTTGTCCTCCCTATTCGTTCGGTAAACCGCCTATGTCTCTTGCCCATGTGATTCTGGGTCTGCTCCAACAACAGGAGCGGACAGGCTACGACCTCAAAACCAAGTGTTTTGACGATTGCATTTCCCATCTGTGGCAAGCAGATCAGGCACAGATTTATCGGACTTTAGACAAACTGGAGTCACAGGGGTGGATTACCTGTACCGTCGAGATTCAGCACGATCGCCCCAATCGCAAGGTTTACCGGATTACCGAAGCAGGCGAAGCAGAGTTAACCCACTGGCTTCAGACGCATCATCCGTTGCCCGTGTTGCGAGAGCCGTTGCTGGTGCAACTCTATTTTGCGGCTCAGTTGCCGAACGAGGCGATCGTGTATCTGCTAGAGCAGGAACTGGAAGCACGGCAAGAAAAGCTAGTCCAGTGTGAGGCGATCGAGACTCTATCTTTGAGTAATCCGACTGCATCGCGTGAACAAAAACTGCATCGACTGGTTTTGGACTTAGTGAAGCAACGGGAACAGACTTATTTAGATTGGTTGGAAAAGGCGATCGCAACAATCCGTAGCCAATCAACGTAAATTCCTTCTTCTACGTTGCCAATGGGGAAGCGCGCCATCCGAATAAGCGTTCATAGAAGAGAGACAGGGCTCCGGAACTGTGGCTACGATCATCACTCATCTTTCTCCATCCGTATCAGACAGGAAACCTTGCAACTTACTTGCTCGATCCCTCGATCACATATCTATTTGCATAAATTCAATGTAGGCGATCGCCTTCAAGCTGTCGTCTATAGCAAGTTAAAATTTTTACAGTACAAATTGATAGAGTAACCATTCCATCGCAGAGTAGAAGGCTGGCTCTAACTTACAGCAATTCTCAGAATGGTTAGCCACATGGTATGGGTCGCCCTTACAAAAGATGTGGTTTATTCAAGTTAGGAATGGCTGTAAGTTAGAATCGGGTGCGCCTATTCATTTTGTTCGTAATCCGTAGAATGCACGTGATTTAACAAATAGTGAATCTGGAGAGAAAATATGTTTTCGCTAAAATTAATTCGTTGGTGTTTCCTACTTAGTATGATGGTTGCACTAATTGTTCTTTCCCATACTCACTTTTTATCTGTCAATCAATCTCAAGCATCTTCTCCCATTGTTTCATTGCTCGATCGTCTCAATCTCAATAATGTGGATCTTTCCGCCGCTCAAGGTCAAGTCGGAATTGGCGTGATGGATCTCAATACTGGGAAAAGTTGGTTTCACAATGGTGATCAACGGTTGCCCATGCAGAGTGTATACAAGCTACCGGTGGGAATTGTTGTCCTCAAGCAAGTTGATGCAGGTAAACTGTCCCTCGATCAGCTAGTGACGGTTTCTCGACAAGACTTCGCACCACTATGGAGTCCAATCCGAAAAGAAATAAAAGGCAACAGTAGGCAGTTTACTGTGCGAGAGCTGCTCGAACGATCAGTAGGGGTGAGTGATAACACCGCTGTCGATGTCTTGATTCGCTTAGTCGGTGGAACTGAAAAAGTGACCGGAACGCTTCGACAGATGAACATTCAAGGCATTCGAGTTGATCGGCTAGAGCGGCAGTTGCAACCAGATTGTGTTGGGCTGACCAACTTTCGCCCTGAACTGGCGGATGAGCAAAAATATGCCGCTGCCGTGGAGGCAATTCCAGTTACCGTGAAACGAGCTGCCCTAGAGCGTTATCTCAGTGATCCTCGTGATACAGCCACACCTAAGGAAACCATTGAGCTGTTGGCAAAACTGCAATCGCGTCAGCTATTGTCCGAAAACTCAACGGCTCTGCTACTCAAAATCATGACCGATTCACCAACTGGGCAAAAGCGACTCAAAGCTGGACTACCCCAAGGCTGGTCGATCGCTCACAAGACAGGTACAGGTCCAGAGGTTTTGGGAGTAGGCACCGCTACCAATGATGTTGGCATCATCACAGTACCCGGAAAACAGGTTGCGATCGCGGTGTTTGTTGCGGGTTCAAAAGCTCCTATAGAACAACGAGAACAAATCATGGCTCAAGTTGCGACTGCTGTCGTACAGGTAATTCAAACTCGCAAGTAGATTTATTCGCATGACAGAACAACCACTCTGTGAAAATTCAACACACATCAGTGCCGTTTTCTCGACCAAAGGCAGGACGTAACTTGAGGATAATTTGCTCAATGCGCTGATATAGTTCCATAATGGTACTTGCTGTAAGTTTTATTATCAGACAGTTTCGGATATTCCGTGCTCTTTGGGTACTGGAATGTTCTTTTCTGTTCAGCTATCATTTCCTGTCAAGAACTTCGCACTGTCCAGTTACCTAGAAAACCCTATAAACTGACAATGCCGCGTTTAACCGCAACAATCACAGCTTGAGTCCGATCGCTGACATCTAGCTTATTCAAAATCCGATTGACATGAGATTTAACTGTGCCTTCACCGATGCTCAAAGCAGCCGCAATATCGGCATTACTCATCCCCTGTGCCAGTGAACGGAGTACAGCCAGTTCTCTTTCACTCAGTTCTGGGTTGCTGAGCCGCTGTACCAACTTTGCTCCCACATCGGGCGGAATATACTGCTGACCCCGATGAACGGTGCGAATCGCATTCAGAAGCTCATCAGGTTCAGTTTCTTTCAACAGATATCCTTTTGCGCCTGCCTGCAATCCCCGATAGATATCTTCGTCACTATCATACGTGGTCAAGACAATAATTCGAGCCGATTTAGCAGTCGCGCAAATTGCACCGATGGCGGCAACTCCCTCCACTTCCGGCATTCGCAGATCCATGAGCGTGACATCCGGCTGGTGTTCCCGAAATAAGGCGATCGCTTGTTCCCCATCTTCAGCTTGGGCAATCACCTGCATATCTGGGTCACGGTTAATAATCGTGGCTAATCCTTGCCGAAAAATGGCATGGTCGTCCGCAATTAAAA
>JAAUSF010000235.1 GCA_012033255.1 Cyanobacteria bacterium RU_5_0 | reverse complement strand
TTGGATTTGGGCTTTTTCTCAGCGTCCATTGGAGTTGTCGGGTAAAAGGGTTATGCTCTAAAGTCTAGCGCTGTCTTCCAAACACAGTCCTAAGCACTTATACTCATCGCTAAAGTGGGATGCACTCACTCAAAAGTTTATTCGTCGATGCCCAAAACGAGAAAGACAAAATTATTCAAGAGCTTTCGCTGATTACCCCTTCACCGTTTCGAGATTTAGCCAGTCCGGAAACACAAGAGAAAATTCATGCGTTGACTCAACAATTGGAACGACTCAAATCTACTAATGCCCCGATCGCCTTCACCGCCTACGATTACGTCGAACAAGGCAAAGCCTTATACTTTGAAGGACGCTATGAAGAAGCAATAACCACCTACGATCGCGCCATTCAAATGCAGCCTAATCATGCGATCGCTTGGTTTAGTCGCGGGGTCGCCTTAGCCAAACTACACCAGTTTGAAGAAGCCGTTCAATCCTATGATCAGGCCATTCAAACCAAACCTGATTTTTTGGAAGCTTGGTTTAGTCGTGGCTCAGTTTTAGCACGATTGCAACACCTTGAAACAGCGATCGAATCCTACGAAAAAGTAACCCAAATGAAACCTGATTTCTATCTCGCCTGGTTTGGGATTGCCCGATGTTATGCGCTCCAAAATAACTTAGAGTTAGCATTAGGGAATTTGGAGAAAGCGATCGAACTGAATGCAGATAAATGCAAAGATGCCGCAAAAACCGATTCAGCATTTGATTCAATTCGAGAAACTGACCAATTTAAACATCTAATCAATTGAATATAGAGCTTGAGAGGGTTGTTTGAAAAGTGCTGAAGCCTGGAAACCGAAAAATAACTTAAACTCAGCTCTCAACACTCAGCCCTCAACACTCACCGCTCACCGCTTACCCCTCACCCCCGTCTCAATCCGAATTTTGGCTCTTTAAGAGGTTCTAAGCTTGGAGGGCTTGACGTTGCAATTCTAATAATTCTTTAATTCCCTTCTCTGCCATATCCATAATTTGATTCAGTTGAATCCGGGTGAAACTTCCTGCTTCAGCCGTTCCTTGCAATTCAATTAATTGTAATTCTTCATTCAATACAACATTGAAATCGATCGCTGCCGTTACATCTTCGGTGTAATTTAAATCCAAAAATGGCTCACCTTCTAGCAGCCCAACGGAAACAGCCGCAATCTGATGTCGAATGGGGGATTGCTTTAATTCGCCGCTTTTCAACAGTTTAGCGATCGCATCAGACAGGGCAATAAATCCTCCCGTAATCGATATGGTTCGTGTTCCAGCATCAGCTTGCAAAACATCCGCATCGACCAGTAATGTTCGCTCTCCTAACGCCTCCATATCCAACGCCGCCCGCAAACTCCGTCCGATTAATCGCTGGATCTCCTGAGTCCGTCCTGATAGTTTCATAAACTCTCGCGCTTGCCGTTGAACCGTCGCCGTCGGTAACATCCGATATTCAGCAGTCAGCCAACCTTGCCCTGTTCCTTCAAGAAACCTGGGGACTCCAGGTTGAATTGTCACCGTACAAAGGACTTGAGTATCGCCGCAACGTGCCAAGACTGAGCCATCCGCAAAACGAGTAAAGTGTCGCTCAAATCGAATTGGGCGAAGTTCGTCGGGTTGCCGACCATCGGGACGCTGCCAAGTCATGTTTTCTCCTCAAGATTCTCACTCAGAATACAGCAGGATGGGTGGATAGGTGGATGGGCAGAAGATCGCATCTGACCAAAGTGGAAGTTCTCGGTCAGGATGTTTTGGGAGATTGGTGGTGGGCGATCGAAGCGATCTACATTTATGTTAGAAGGCGTTCATTTGAAACTATAGCGACAGCCACTTGGGCTAGGACGGGGTGCAGGGGTTCCACTCCTGGCTGAGGGCTTCGCCCCACACCCCCTTTAATCTCGATGTCCTGAACTTACAACAATCCACTTGCCTTCAACTTGGGCGATCGCTCCCCCTGGAAACGGATCAGTTTGACTGCGATTAGGAGCCGTAATCAAAGCAACGAGTTTCTCAATATGCTCAAAGTTAGGAGCCGTGGGTAAGAGAGCCTGAAGAAACTGCCGAACCACCCGTCGTTGAAGCGCAAGAGGAGCCGATCGCAGCACAATCCGATTCAATCTTCTAGGTGAAGAATCAGACGAAAAATCAAATTCATCCTTCCAAATGGCTTGCTGCCACAACTCACTCGCGGCGGCTTCCAGATATTCCACTTCGGCTTGGAGAAGGTCAGCCGTCTGAACTAAGGCTTGCTCAACCTGGGGATTGAAATGGGTTCGCAGGTAAGGGATTAACTCATGACGGATGCGATTACGGGTATAGCGCCAGTCTTCATTGGTCGAGTCTTCCCAAATTTTCAGGTTGGCATTTTGACAACATTGAGCCGTTTCGGTGCGAGCGATTTCTAGAAGGGGACGCACAAGGGCGATTCCAGGGACTAATTCTCGTTGCCAGGTTAGGGCTTGCAGTCCGTCTGCGCCGCTGCCTCGCATCAAATTGTAAAGGAAAGTTTCAGCCCGATCGCTTGCCGTATGTCCGGTCACGATGCAAGCGTACCCATGTTTCTGGGCGATTTCAGTGAGGGCTAAATAGCGCCATTCTCGTGCGGCGGCTTCACTGGTTGGAATGTCCGTTGCCGTGACACCGTAATAAGGAATTTGCCAGGTTTGGGCAAGCTGTTTGACGTAGTTAGCGTTCGCTGTAGAGTCAGTACGCCAACGATGGTTGCAGTGCGCGATCGCCAATTCCCAATCCCATTTGGATTGTAGATCTAACAACAGGCGAATCAGACAGAGAGAGTCTTGTCCACCCGAAACAGCCACGAGCGATCGACTGGACTTAGGGAGCAGCGATCGGTTCCGTAGAGTCCGGTGGAGTTGGGCATGAAGCAGCGTCCAATTTTGGGAGTCGGTCATTGTTCATGCCATGATGCCTAATATTCTTCGTCGATCTCTGGGTAAATCTCTTGATCAGTGTTCAACTGCGGGTTATCGCGGCGATAGATGTCCTCTCGGTTCCGCCGCCGATACGGATCATCCGATCGCCGAACTTCTTCGCGTCATAGGCTTCCTCTGGCGGAAGGCTGCTCTCTCGCAGCAGTTTTGGCGATCGCTCTGGACAAAACTCTAATCGAATCCGGACTCTACCTCGCTGCCAACCCTGATTCCCAAAACGCAAGACTTCACAACTGGCACCGCGATCGGTAAACCAACCTTCCTGCTCCTCTTGCCACTCCTCTTCTCGTTCACTAATTAACTGCGCTAGCACATCCAAGAATTCGCTGACTTTGAAGGTGGGGTTTGACATTAAGACCCGCCCCGCCCGGACATACAGCACTTCGTCATCGTTGAGGAGTCCAAATTCTTTATCCATTCGTGTTTTCCCGGATTTGACAGATTCTCATTTACGCTAGCGCACTCCACTAGTGTGTCAATTTGAGTTAGAAGAACTTGAGTTAGAAGAACCAACCATAGCTATGTAATCCTTTGCCGAGGAGATTGACACCCAGATAACAAATCCAGACGACTAGGAAGCCTGATGCAGCGAGGATGGCGGGACGGCGACCTTGCCAGCCACGAGTGATACGAGCGTGAAGATAGGCGGCAAATACGAGCCAAGTGATTAGCGCCCAGGTTTCTTTCGGGTCCCAACTCCAGTATGATCCCCAGGCTTCGTTTGCCCAGACGGCTCCTGCAATAATGCCGATCGTCAGCAATGGGAATCCTAAGCCAATAATGCGATAGCTGATGTTATCCAGCGTTTCTGCCAAGCTGAGGCGTTGTGGGGAAAGAGGTGCTGTAGCTTCAGAGAGGGTGGCTGAAGGATTGACTGTGAGAACAGCCGTCCCGCCGTTTCGCTCATTGACGGAGGAGACCTGGGGAGAGGCGATCGCTCCTACCTGCTCTACGCTTCCTGTTTTATATAACCGATAATTCGGATTCCGAAATGCGCCTGTGCCGACTGAACTGCCTTTAAGCTCAATATTCTGACCACGGGTAACGACGAGAAAGGCGATCGCCAATACTGCGCCCACCATCAAGGCGGCATAGCTGAGCAGCATGACACTAACGTGCATCATCAGCAATTGGATTTGAGGGCAGGCACAAGCGGCTCTGCGGATTGCATCTGAGGCGGCAAGGATAGCGTCGCAAATGCCGTAATGCTCATGGCAACAGGAGCCGTCACTGTCCCTACTAGATGGCTACGGCTCATGTTTTCTGCTAAAAAGTGAACGACTGTGATGCCCCAAGCGATGAAGAATAGCGACTCATATAGATTGCTAAGCGGGAAATATCCCGCCTCGATCCAGCGTGCCCCCAATAGCGCGGCGATACCGAGGTTGGCGATCGCCATCCCCGTTGAACCCAAAACGGACAGGTAAGGAACGGTTGGAAATGCCGCGCCTGCCCAATACATCAGCATAGTGAGAAACAAAATGGCAAAGGAGGCGTTATCAAGCCAGGTCTGAAGGGCGACCAAATCCATGCAGTATCTCCAGGGGTATGAAAACGAGATTGCTATGCGCGATACAAATGGTATAGCTGTCGCCATGAAGGTGAGGACATCGGGATTAAAGGGGGTGTGGGGGCGAAGCCCCCAACCAGGGGTGAAACTCCTGCACCCCGTCCTAACCCAAGTGGCTGTCGCTATACTCTGATCTTTATCGTACCGAGTCCTGAGATATTGTGGAGCGATCGTATGACCTCTTTCGCTAAGGGAGATCCCCTAAAATGAGCGCGTTAGACTGAGGGGAAGCGATCGTCTCCTAAGATTGCCTCGTCTGACATTCTGGAAAATGACTATGCAAGTTCTAGAACAACGTCTCTACTCACCGGAAGAATATCTGCAACTGGAGGAAGCGGCTGAGTTCAAAAGTGAATATCGCAATGGGAAAATTGTTCCCATAACAGGTGGATCTACGAATCACAACCAAATTGCTCTCAACATCAGTGCAGCCTTAAAGTTTGAATTGAAAGGTAAGCCTTATCGAACGTTTGTGGGAGATGTCCGGCTGTGGCTACCCAAAGTTCGACTCTAATACTTATCCAGATGTTATGGTAATCTCTGGACGACCAGAGTATCAAGAGAACCGCCATGATACGGTTACAAACCCTTCAGTGATTGTAGAAGTTCTATCGAAATCCATGAGAGATTACGATCGGGGCAGCAAGTTTTCATCCCATCGCACTATTTTTGAATTCCAGGAATATATCCTCATTGACCAATATTCGATTCATGTAGAGCAATATGTAAGCTTCCCCACGGCTAGAAGCCGGGGGCTTTCCCCGACAAACGAGCGCAGAGTTTCAGTAGCCCTGCAATACACGCGCCGCGTCTCAAATAGCGGAGCATTCAACAAGTATCACGAGCCTCCA
>JAAUSF010000089.1 GCA_012033255.1 Cyanobacteria bacterium RU_5_0 | reverse complement strand
ATAAAATACCTGCGTAGGATGGGCAAAGGCATCCGTGCCCATCCATGATTCTGGCTGACGATGGGCACGGGTAAGACCCTTTGCCCATCCTACGAATTGGTAGATTCTTTGCTGGAAATCTCCTTACCGTTCAGGGGATACTCAAACGCAAATACCGTATCGCACGGTCGCACGGCTAGCTCATCTTGAGTTAAGGGCGAGACTTCAGCAGTTGGTGAATGGTTTGAAGTTCGGACAAAATCGATCGCAGTAAATCTTGAGTTACGGTATCTAAAGGTTGTTGGACTTCGATCGTCACCTGCTTAATGCCTAAAACATCTTTAGCAAATCGAGCGACTTCATGAGGATGAAACAGGAGAGGATCGTCTTTGTTAATCCGGAGTTCAGGATTAAGCTTTTGGGGATTATAAGGTGGGTTAAGGTGATTTGGATCGGTGTTCGCATAGCGGTAGACGGAGGCACGAGACCGATTCAGAGCCTTTTGCACAGCCTCAATCGACATTAACGCTTGCAGTTCGGTTGCAGTTTCCATGCTGACATTTGACTAAGACATAAGTATTATAACTAGACTCAACCGTATCAAACCGATGCAATTCTTGTCGGATGGGCATCTTGCCCGTCTGAGCGAGTTGAGGACATCCACCCCACCGTTCATTTTAATCCGCGCTCCTTAGAGCATTGGCTTGGCTTGCAAACAGGCGTCTAGATCAAGCCGAGCCAATTTTTCGTAGGCACGATCGATTGTCCGTTGTCCTCGTAGGAAACCCGTATTGGCAGCCGGACAGAGATGATGCAATGTGTCTGAGGTGAAGCGATCGCGCAATTTTTGGACACTCGTAATTTGTCTGCGCCAGTGAAATGTCTTGGCAATCCGCAGCGGAACAGGCTCTCCCTGCGAATTAGGCAGCAGATGACGACCTGTAAACAGCACTCCGCCATAAGCACTGTGATAAAGGCAAGCAGAACCAGGAGAATATCCTGGAGTCCAAATGGCTTGAGTCGTAGAGCTAAGACTAAATTCATGCTGAAATGTTTTCACCGTCAGCCCTGGCAGCAAATAGGCTTCTTGCTCTTGAATCAAAACATTACAACCGAATACCTGCTGAATTTCCTGCACATGGTCGATCGCCCCTCGATGAGACAAAAATAACCAGGAGAGACCTCCGAAGTTTTGCAAAAACTGTCGATTTGAGTCATTCCAGGTTGGGCAATCTACCAGGATATTGCTTGAGTTTTCTACAATAAAATAGGACGTTCCACCCATCGTTTCCCGGTTGGGCGGAAAGGCGAAAATAGTATCAAACACAAACCGGGGCGGTTTGAGCGGTGCTTGCTGCATTGAGACAGGATTTTGGGGTAAATAGTTTGGAATTTGGAATAAATTATTTTGGGGTGAAGCTCTAGTAGTCTGTCATTTTTGTTGTGCGGGGTGCAAGGGTTTCACCCCTGCGTGGGGGCAACGTCCCCACCCCCCATTACCCATCAAATCTGGCTTGACAAAGCACTAGGCTTAGAAGATCGATCGCCATTGATGTGCTTGCATCGGAATCCGGTGAAGCCTTTAATAATTGCTTGATTGAAGGATTTTTATCATTATGTAACGTTGAGGGAAACAAAATAATGGCTTGATATTGAAAGATTTTGGAGGACTGGTTGAAGGCGGTATCCTGGAGATCTGCCCGTAGTTTGTTTATTGTTCAGTCTCTCCAACTTAGGTTTTTGAATCTGAGTTTACAGTTGAGATTTACAGCATGATTTGGTTCATCCTACTGATACTGGGAACCCTAACATATCTCTCCTACTTCATTGTGCAGCGTAGCGTGGCACACATCACAAAAACACCCATCTGGATTTTGTGGTTAGTGATGATGACGCCTGCATTCGTCTGGACAGCCTGGGTGATGATTCATGGAGAGGAACCGATTCCCTTACTGCTTTTAGTTGGCCCATTCGTCGTTAGTTCAGTACTCTATTGGTTCTTAGTCCAGTGGGGGCGTCCGGCACAACCTAGCCTCCCTTCAGAGTCCCAAGCTCACTCTCCTGAAAAACAAGACGCTTTGAATGCTGTGATTGAAAAACGACCTGCTCTCCATCCCATTAACAAAGAGGATGAAGCAAACATCCACAATTGTTTTCCCTGGACGGTTTATTGGCTGCAAGATATCAAGCCTGAACGCCAGATTGTAATTTGTCGGGGACAACTCAGAGCCTCCCCAGAGGTCGCTTACAACACGGTGCGAGATAATATTGAAGCACACTTTGGCGATCGCTTCCTGGTTGTTTTCCAGGAAGGTCTAAATGGCAAACCCTTCTTTGTGCTTGTGCCTAACCCTAGAGCCAAAACCACAACGAACTCTACCGTGACGGATCACTATTTCAGACCCGGTATTGCTTTAGGACTGCTAGTTGCCACTCTCATCACTACAACATTCGCAGGAGCCATGATGATGAGTGCTGAGCAAGAGATCGCCTGGAATGTTTCAACCTTGTTGACGGGAATCCCATATGCTCTGGCATTGATGACAGTTTTGGGAATTCATGAACTGGGACATTATTTGGCAGCTTGTCATTATCGCATCCGAGCAACACTTCCCTATTTCATCCCTGTTCCGCCTGCCACTATTTTCCCGTTTGGGACGTTTGGAGCATTCATTCAATTGCGATCGCCCATTCCCAATCGCAAAGCTCTCTTCGATGTCGGAATTGCGGGACCGCTCACTGGCTTCATCATCACGATCCCTATTTTGCTCTGGGGATTAGCACACTCCACTCCAACTCCGATCATGGAAGAATCGGGTATCTTAAATTTTGAGTCATTCAGACCCACCGCCTCTTTGCTATTAGCCATCCTTAGTAAACTAGCATTGGGCAGCGAACTTACAGCAACTAGTGCAATTAAATTGCATCCGGTCGCGATCGCGGGTTGTTTGGGGATGATTATCACGGCATTGAACCTGATGCCCGTCGGGCAATTGGACGGTGGACATATTGTTCACGCCATGTTTGGGCAACGGACAGGAGCCGTCATTGGACAGTTCTGTCGTCTTCTGGTGCTTGCCTTGTCATTCGCCCAAAAAGAATTCCTTTTATGGGCAATTCTCTTGTTCTTCATGCCTGTTGTGGATGAACCTGCACTGAATGATGTAAGTGAACTCGATAATGGTCGCGATTTCTTGGGGCTGCTGGCGCTCTGCCTGTTGGTAGTGATCATTTTGCCTGCCCCCCAAGCGATTACTCAAATGTTGTTCTAAGCGTTTTGCTGTGGTGAGGACGAGGAAGTAATGACCCAAGATATCAGACAATGGTTAGCAGAAATTAAACTGCTTCAGCAGAAAATAGCCGTGACTCAACAAGAGCGAGATGAGGCTTATGGGAGTGCTACTAATTGGCGCAGCCTCTATGAAACTGAAGCCAAACAACGACGCACTGAAGCAAATTTGGCGAAACAGGCGATCGATTCGCTCCGAAACCAACTTCAAACCCTGCGGGAGACTCCTCCACTCAATGGAAGCCGTCCAGACGCTCTAGATGCCATTCAGCACGAGGTCGAGCAGCTAGACAATGTAGATGAGTTGAAGACTATGCTGATTCAGGCGCTATTGGAATGCGATCGGCTGAGTCAAGCTCTTCGCGTTGAGCGATCGGCTCATTCTCAAACTCGTAAAGGCTTAACGACAGCCCTGGGTGACACGGTCAATATGCTCACAAAGGAGCGCACAACTCGTCCCTCTCAACCACTGGAAAGTGACTCGATTTCCACTCCATCGACGGTATCCTCTCTGAGTGGTTCATCTAACGGTTCATCCACTAAAGCGCCTCAGGCTAAAACCCCATCACCTGAGCTACCGACGCTCGATTAGGTTCAACCCCAGTCTTAAACTGATTCTGGCAGTGTTTGATTGCCACATCTGGGTCTTTCAGTCCATTGCCTGTTAACACGCACACCACGTTAGCCCCAGTTGGCACCTGATCTTTCACCTTCAGTAAGCCAGCTACGGAAGCGGCACTAGCAGGTTCACAGAAAATTCCTTCCTGAGAGGCTAGCAGTCGATACGCCTCTAAAATTTCTTCATCCGTGACCGCATTGAACTGTCCTTGACTCGCCTCCTTCACTGCGACTGCTTGCTGCCAACTCGCCGGATTGCCAATCCGAATGGCGGTTGCTAGCGTCTCTGGATGCTCAACGGGATGTCCGGTCACTAACGGTGATGCACCCGCCGCCTGAAATCCCATCATCTGAGGTAAGCGGCTGCATTTTTTATCCTGGTGATATTGGCAAAATCCCATCCAATATGCCGTAATATTGCCAGCATTGCCAACGGGAATGCATAACCAATCAGGCGCATCGCCTAGAATATCCACAATTTCAAAAGCTGCCGTCTTCTGTCCCTCTAAACGAAACGGATTGACAGAGTTTACTAACGTCACTGGGTGGTGGTCTGCCATTTCGCGGACTATGGCTAACGCCCGATCGAAATTCCCCTGAATTGCCAGCACCTCTGCCCCATACAGCAACGCCTGCGCCAACTTCCCTAGTGCCACATAGCCATCAGGAATCAGCACATAGGCTCTCATGCCTGCCCGTCGCGCATATGCCGCCGCTGCTGCCGAGGTATTGCCCGTGCTAGCACAAATCACCACTTCGGCTCCCGCTTCCTTCGCCTTCGACACCGCCATCGTCATGCCTCGATCTTTGAAACTGCCCGTCGGGTTGAGTCCGTCATACTTGACCCAAACCTGGACTTGTCTGCCGATGAGTGAAGCGATCGTCGGCACCGGAATCAGAGGCGTATTCCCCTCCAGCAGGGTCACAACAGGCGTTCGATCGGTGACAGGCAAGAGAGGACGATAAGCTTCGATCAATCCTTGCCAGCCGTTTGGTACAGACGCGATCGAGTCCGTTTCCGTATGAAGATTAGCAGATGAAAGACGTAGAGCCACAACTCAACGATTGGATTCAGGATATAGATGAGCTTCCTCAGTTTATCTTGAGTTGACACCCACCGTCGCTAGAAGTCAGGGGATTCTTGGTTCAACGACCCGCCATAACCGCAGTATTCTCAAACCAAACAACACCCAGTGAAGCCGCGAGATTTTTCTCAAAATAAACGTCGGGATTTTCAATTTTGGGAAAGACGAATAGCACTTGGACTGCGTAAACTGATCCAAACACTACAAGTGTCCATTGATGTTGTGACAATTACCGTATCATGTTGAGCCAGTTTACACGCCTGATGGTATAGTTGAGCGCGATGATTCAGCGCAACAGTCTGGAGTCGATAAAACAACTCGTTGTGGTAGTACACACCATCCTGAACACTGTTATTAAACCAAAATTTGAAGAGATTATACTCTCCCTCATGAATCACCGGAGGTAACACTGACACGGCAGCATGGCTACTAAGTATTACGTCTCCAGTATAGCTAGGCTCTTCCGGGAGATTGGAGAATGTTAATGTTTTCTGCGAAAGAGAGAATTAGCCAAACGAGTCTAAATCCAGGGCTTTTGAGCCACCTCGCTCTAGCTGAATCAAGTTTTTGCCCAACTGCGACCAAACGAGGATACTTGTGGCGATGGTCAGAGTGGTGGCGATCGCGTATGCCAAATTGGTTGGGAAGCCAAACACCTGCACTCCAGATGCCAAAAACACGCAAATTCCAGTACAAATTCCTAAGTAAGGCAGCTTAAGAGTCATCCCTTGCAGGTTTGCCAGAGTCCGGGTTGATCGATTGCGTGCCCATTCTTGCACAGCTTGTTTCAGTGTCGCTTCAAACGCTAGACCCGATGCGATACCAACAAACAGCCCAGCAAACAACAAAAAATATGGCGGATCGTAATCGTAATAGTAGGGCACAAGGGACTCCTGTTGGGTAAGGATTAAAGATGAAGGATGGAATGAACTTAGAAGCTAGCTCTAAGCTCTAGCTTTCTATTCTCCGCGTTGAAACGGCATCAGAGCCGAGAGGTCGGGAGGGGGGTGGAGGTGTCCGCTGAGAATCCGGCAAGGGCACCTAGGGCAACGCTGAACAAATGAGCAGGCTTAATGTCGTCTTTGATCAGGTTCCAGAGGCGGCGGACTTCTTCGGTGTGCAAGCGATCGTCTTCTACTAATGCCAGGATTAGTTGCCGTCTCAAGTATTGACCTTCCTCAGACATCAGGTATTGTAAGCCGAGTTGGGCAGTGGGAAGAAGGTCAAATTTAGTATCAGAACGAGCGATCGCTATCAGGTTTTCCAATCGCTCCCATTGGAATTTGCCGTCTTTGAACAAGACTTCAATCAGACGGAGTTTCAGTGCGGGGGATTCGCCAGTTAGCAGCCGTCGAGCCACATAGGGGTAAGCAATATCGACGATGCGGAAATCGGGGTTGAGGCTGAGGGCAAGTCCTTCTTGTGTGATGAGCGATCGAATAATTAGCGCGAACTTGGCAGGTAGCCGGAAGGGATACTCGTACATCAAGTTGGCAAACTGATCGGTGACGGTCTTGAAGTTGAAATCTCGGACACTTCCGCCCAACGCATCCGCAAATACCATTTCTAATGCAGGAATGATCGGTTTGATGTCAGTTTCAGAAGTGAGGAAGCCAAGCTTGATGAAATCACGGGCGAGTGGCTCATAGTCTTTGTTGATTAAATGCACCACTGAATCTACGAGCGTTTCTTTGGCTTCCTGACTGAGTTGATCCATCATGCCAAAATCGATAAATGCCATCTGCCCATTTGACAGAGCGAACAAATTGCCAGGGTGAGGATCAGCGTGGAAGAAACCAAATTCTAGAAGTTGCCGTAGCCCAGACGTAACCCCAATTTTGATCAATGTGTCAGTGTCCAGGTTGGATTCGCAAATTTTTTCGGTGTCAGTCAACTTGAAACCGTTGATCCATTCCAACGTCAAAACATGATGGCTGCTGTAGCGCCAGTAGATCGAGGGAACTTTGATAGTCAGGTCATCCTGGAAGTTGGCGGCAAACTTTTCAGCGTTACGCCCTTCGTTGATGTAGTCAATTTCTTCAAAGAGTTTGGTGCCAAACTCATCAACAACCAGTGTGAGATCATGTCCCAGATTCAAGGGAAGCCAAGGAGCCATCCATCCGGCTGCCCAGCGCATCAAGTATAGGTCGAGTGTCAGAACGGGTAACAAGTTAGGGCGCTGAACTTTGACAGCCACTTCTTCACCTGTATGAAGTCGGGCACGATAGACTTGACCCAAACTAGCAGCGGCGATCGGCGCTGGTGAAATTTGCCTGTAGATATCTTCGAGACTGCGATCGAGTTCGCGCTCAATAGTGGCAAAGGCGATCGATGTTGGAAAGGGCGGGAGTTGATCCTGAAGCTTCGTTAATTCATCCAGAAAATCTTTGCGAACTAGATCAGGACGAGTGGAGAGAGCCTGACCAACCTTAATGTAAGTAGGACCTAGATAGGTGAGTAGCTCTCGTAGCTGAATAGCACGTTTTGACTGATTTACCCCAGATCGATCAAACCAGTCATCCCACTTCAGATTGAAGAGAAGTCTAGTGAATGACCAAGTGATGATCAGGGTTCGCCACCCCACTCGCCAGAGCCGAAACCGATAGTAACGGGCGATCGCCTTGGGATCGTAACGCTTAATTTGACCTAACTGATACTGCCCCACGTCGTTGCTTACCTCTCTAACTGGAAATATAAACGTTTCTGCCTGAACCAGCCATGACCTTCAATCAATATGACCGTTTCGCCTACGTTCAAGCGACTACGGATTGCCATCGTGAAATTCCGGGCAAGTCCGCACAGGTTTCAATTTGACCCAGTTAGATTGCCCGTTGCTTATCTGGTGTTAACTATAGTATAGAAAACTACAAGTTTCTACGGCTCAAAACAATAAAAAGTTAATTTTTGCATCCGTGAGACTTCCGAGTGAGGTATTTCTAGTTGACATGATCCCATAAAAATAACGGTTTCGTGGCATGAGTAATCTCTGTTCTCTTCAATGAAAACTATAAAGATTTATTAAGCTATTTTGAGTAACGCTAAGCGTTGCCTGCTCCCTGGCAATAATTCAACTGAATGATCAGTCTAGACGATCGTTTTGGCGCTATTTGCCACAAAACCCTCCCAAAGACATCTGTGAACACTCGAATCTAAAGGATATTTTCCAAATTTAACGAGCCGTTCTTAATGTTAGGATTACCACCCCTTAAACCAACATTGGTAAGTTCTCTCACTGTGGGTCAATGTGCATATCAGTAGGAAATTTTGCTCCTGCCAAAGCACTTAACCAATGAGCAGTTAGGTATTCAAGCAGATCCTTTGAGAGAAGAACGATTGGTATGGCAGTCAAGCGTAGACATTTTCTAATGTTCTTGGGTGCAGGTGCGGGTTCGATCGCCCTGCAACCCCTGATGCAGAATGGACAAAACTCCTCTGTGTCCCTGTTTGGTGAACCCGCCCGTGCCCAAAGCGCAGCCGATGGGTTACCCTTCACACCAGTCAAAGGTCCCATGCCCATAGCCACCGATGGGTTAGATCGAGCGAAACAACTGACAGACTATACGCAGTACACCGTAGTCGATGATCTCGTGCTGCCAGAGGGCTACACCTATCAACTGGTTGCCTCTTGGGGTGATCCGGTGGGTGATTCTCGATTTGGCTACAACAACGATTACCTTTCCTTCGTCGAAATCGGTGAAAACGAAGGGTATTTAAGCGTGAACCATGAGTACATCAGTGCCAAGCCTTGGAGTCAAACGTTCGAGCAAGTCGTTGGCAAATCGCTCCCTTTTGAAGCGATCGCGGTGGCGGTTGAGGCGTCTGGAGATGAAGGCATCAACGCTTTTGCACTGTCCGATGACGATCCACTGAAAGCGCAAATCACAGAACTTTCCAAGGAAGCTTTGATCGATCTGGGGCTGAGTGTGATTTCTATCCGTCGGGAATCGAATGGTCAGTGGGTTCGTACCAACTCAGAAGCCGATCGCCGTATCACCGGCATTTCTGGTCTGGAAGATGGCAACTACTTAACGGCAACCGGTCCAGCGGTCGCAATCTTCCAGAAGACCTCTGGCACTGGCTACCTTGATGGATTAGGCAGCCAGATTATTGGCACGTTTAACAATTGTTCAGGTGGCACAACCCCCTGGGGTACGGTCTTCAGTGCAGAAGAAAACTATCAAAACTTCGTCCCTGAACCCGTTTATGCTGATGGTACCTCCTTCGATCCTTCCAAGAAGGCTTTCTCCGTCAATGATGAGGAAGCCCTCGGTCTTGGTAATGTGCTTGGGCTAGCCGGAAACAAATATGGCTGGATGGTGGAACTTGATCCCGCCAATCCTACGGATTACGGAGTCAAGCATACGTGGCTCGGACGATATCGCCATGAGGCGGTTGGGATTCGGGCAGTCGCTGGGAAACAATTAGCGTTCTATTCAGGGTGCGATCGTCGGGGTGGGCACCTCTACAAGTTCGTCAGTACTGGCACTGTCAGCGATCCGACGGATAAGGCAAATTCCCAACTGCTATCCGATGGAATGCTCTACGCGGCTAAGTTTAACCCTGACGGAACTGGCACTTGGATTCCATTAACGGCTGATACGCCAGTTAACCCTGATCTACCGAGCGTTCATGCCGGTGGCATGATTCCTCTACCTAATCCCGATCGGGCGGCTGGTGGCGTTGTCAAGGTCGAAGAAGATGCGGCGATCGAAGCGTTTACACAACAGTTTGCCACTTTGGGCGATCTCTACACGGGCAGTGACGAAGAGAAACAAGGCGCAATTTTAGTAGATACCCACTATGCAGCAAACGCGGCTGGCGCAACCTGCACGGCTCGTCCGGAAGATACAGATGTGAACCAGACCACAGGTTCGCTGTATGTCACCTTTACCTCCGGTTCACCTAGTAGCAGCGACGGTAGCCCCGATGCCCGCGTCTTCAAAGGACCCAACGGCGAGTCACCCTACGAGTATGGCTGGATCATACGCGTCGATGAAGACAATAGCGATCCAGCCGCAATCACCTTCATCTGGGAATTGTTTGCAACAGGTGGTGAACCAGCGGATGGTGGCCTCGGTTTCGCAAACCCCGACAACCTGGAAATTGACGCCAATGGTAATGTCTGGGTTGTGACCGATATGTCCAGCGACAAGCTGAATGGAGCGATTCCGGCTCGTACTGAAGTTGTAGATGGCATGTCCCAACCCGTCAGCCAATCCAACTTGCGGGGTCTATTTGGTAACAATTCTGTTTGGCTGATTCCGACCTCCGGTCCTAATGCTGGCGAAGCATTCCTGTTTGGCTTTGGACCAATGGACGCAGAAATGACGGGTCCCTTCTTCACCAGAGATCAGAAGACGCTGTTCTTGGCGGCTCAACACCCTGGTGAAATCAATGGTGTTCGCGAGAACATGGCATCGGAAACTCGTCAATATGCCGTGAAAACTACAGATGGTGAGGAGTTCATACAGACTCGTGAAGTCCCGATCGGCTCCAATTGGCCTGGTAAAGCGGCAAACGATCCGCCGTTGCCCTCTGTCGTCGCAATCACTCGCACCGATGGCGGCACATTGACCTAAATAACGTGGTGTGCGATTTGATACTTCGTTACAAGCGAGATTGAATGCAAAAAGCTCCATCACGCGATGTGCAATTTTTGCAGCCTGACCGTGGGAGGGCATCTTGCCTACTCCACGGAAAGTCAAGAGATCCAGGTTTTAGGAGATTTCCAACAAAGAACCTACCCACGATCGTAGGATGGCAAAGGGTCTTGCCCGTGCCCATCGCAAAGAATCATAGCAGATGGGCACGGATGCCTTTGCCCATCCTACGGTGGTAGTTTGTTTTTCGGAAATCACCTTAGTTGCACATCACGTTAAGACTGTAACTGAATATCAAATCGCATACCGCGCGAATAGTTTAATTTGCTCTAGTCATAGCGTATTGCTCACTAAATCCTCCAACGTTGGGGGACTTTATTCATTTTTGCAAAAGTCAAGGTCAGAAAACTTAATTTATACACAGTAGCCCTACGAGGGAGTTTGCTCAAGCTGGCTCAATGTCAGGTCTAGCTTATCAGCAATGCCAGCAATCCAGGCTTCGTCTTGTTGGGTGTAGCTGCGCGGTGCATTGGCTCCCAAAATCATCACCGCTTGAGAGCCGATCGGCTGACAAATCACCCCTTGCGTATTTTCGGGCAAATAGTCAAATTCGATGCGTCCGGGGTAAAGATTGAGATTAACCAGATAGATAGGTTTCCGCGTGTTGAGAACTCGCTGGACGATCGCCCCTGGTTTCACTTGCGCGTTTTTGCCTAAAATCCCACGTCGCAGCAAGACTTGCCCATTCTGCCAGACGACGATCGATCGCGTCACCGTGTTCGTCAGCAGTAAATGGGTGGCCCAAGCCAGTTCCGTTTTCACTGCATCAGACAGATCTGGAGCTAATTCAAATCCCTCTTCGCCAGTTAGCGTCACTGCATCCGGTGATTTGGGTTGAACCTGTTGCCAGAGCAATCCGATGAGAATCAACAGAGCGCAGAGAATCACGCCTAAAACATCCGATCGCGCTTGCGAATCTGTTAGCGTTGGGGTTAGCAAACGGTTAATCATCAACAGCGAACCTGCGATGATCCCAACGGCGATCGGCAGTTGACGTAACACTTGATTTTGGTCTGGCTTAGCCATCTCTCCAATCCCTAACCCCAATTCGATAAATTCTGGCTATGGATACACTCGCTCGCTGTACAGGCGAACAGCGGTTCGCCCCTATGGGTAACGCGATGTGCAACTTTATGGCGACAAGCCTTGATTTCTGGTGGGGCAGGCAAGATGCCTACCCCGATCGGGACGGGCGAGACGCCCATCCCACAAGAGATGTAACCAAGTTGCACATGACATTGGTGTAATTCCCAATCCCCTCATGACAATCTTGACACAAACCGTCGATCTCCCCTGACCATCTCAATCAGGGCATGTACTATTACAATTGGATACTTTTGGAGTGGCAGCTAAACGTGCTAGACCTATTTGGTGGACTCCTTTCCTTGTTTTTGAATCCTTCACCGACTGCCCCTGTTCAATCTGCAAACTGGTCATCGGTGGTCAATGAATCGATCGTGCGATCGCTCATCACAACTGAGCCTGATCCGGTTGCAGAAGCAATCCTTGATCAACACTTGAAGGCCTTGACTGCCTCTGGTTTTGCGGGGGGAGAGCAGGGAGTTTGGATTCAAATGGGCGATCAGGTGTTAGCGGAGCATTTGGGCACAACCCCATTATCGGCCGCTTCCTTAACTAAGATTCCGACGACTCTGGTAGCCTTGAGTCAATGGGGACCTGAGCATCAGTTTGAAACGATCGTCAGCACCAACGGTCGAGTTCAGTCTGGTGTATTGCAGGGCAATTTAGTGATTCAGGGCGGCAGTGATCCGTTGTTTGTTTGGGAAGAAGCGATCGCACTTAGCAATGCCCTCAATCAGTTAGGAATTCAGCGAGTCACCGGAGACTTGATCATTACGGGCGACTTCGCGATGAACTTTGAAACAAACCCAATCACCGCAGGCAATCTGCTTAAGCAAGGGCTAGATACCAACCTCTGGACGGCTGAAATAGAAGCACAGTATCAACAGATGGCTCCTAATACTCCTCGTCCTCAAGTGGCGATCGAGGGCACAGTTCGTGTGGCAACCGCCTCAGATGCCGATCGTTCCGTGACTCCGCTGATTCGCCATCAATCGCTGCCAATGGTCAATATCCTGAAAGGGATGAATATTTACAGCAACAACATTATTGCGGATATGCTGGCAAAAACCTTGGGCGGCGCTAACAGTGTTGCTCAGCAAGCCGCAGAGCTAGCTTATGTTCCGCCTGAAGAAATTCAACTGGTGAATGGCTCAGGACTTGGTGAAGCCAATCGAATCTCTCCCAGAGCCGCCACCGCCATGCTGATCACAATTCAACAATATCTTCAACCTCGACAGTTAAACGTGTCTGATATTTTCCCTGTAATCGGTCGCGATGGCGGCACCCTGCAAGGACGGCAAATTCCCCAAGGGTCAGTCTTAAAAACCGGAACATTAGATGAAGTGAGTTCGCTTGCGGGTGTCGTACCGACTCACGATCGAGGCTTAATCTGGTTTACCGTCATCAACCTGGGTTCAGGCGATCTGAGTCTCCTGCATGCTCAGCAAGACCTATTGCTCGAACGGTTCCAAAAAGCCTGGAATCCCCCATCTCCCTTCCCGCCCTCCATTCAACCGAACCGTGCTTGGCAAGACTCCTACCAATTGGGAGCAAGCGATCGGAACCTTACGCCCTAGGAATGGAGATTAAACAAGTTCCAGTGAACCACCAAAGCACAAATCCCCCCTTCCTCCTTCCTAATTCAAGTTCTGCGGCACAATCTGTGTTTCCACCCGACCTCCACTCACGACGATCGTTTGCTCGGTGAGTCTGCCAACTGCCTTCGGTCCTTTTACGCTAGTCGGTGGATCGGGTTGAACATAAACAACGTTCCCTTCGGCTGTGACATCTTGAGTAGCGACGTTCCAGGTGAGGCGATCGGAAGTTAGTTGCGATTGGTTTCGCTGTCCAGTCGCATTAACATTGCCTATGAAGTAAGCCATTTTGGGCTGAAATTCCATTCTGCCTTCGTTGGCGGTGAGAGTGATTTGCTCTTGGCGTTGGATAACGGTGACGGGTTGGTCGGCAAGGAGGGTTTGTTCGTTGACATTCCAAAAGAGAGAGTTGCCAGTAATCGTTAACGGTGGATCAGTCGCGACAACACGAGCGTTTTGAGTCAGTTTAACGGTTTTGTTAGCAAGGTTCACTTCTGCTAAATCGCCATTGGCTTGATCGGTGACTTGGTTGCCTTGAATGCGTTCAACTTGGATCGGTCGATCGCTCACCACAATCTGATCATCGACTCGCCAAGTCAAATGTTCTCCAAAGAGACGCAGTGTTGGGTCTTCCAGAGTGTTCGCTTCCACCTGTCCTGATACTTCGATCGTGCGCCTGCGATTGGATGCCCGTGCTTCATTTGCCGTGAGTTGAAGCTGAGGATGGGTTCCTTGTAAGTTTCCTTTGACAACCAACAGGTCTTTTTCGGGCTGCCATTCCAATTGATCACCTCGCAAAATTGCTCCGCTTTTCAGGTCAGTCGCGACGACATTACCCCGCAGAACAATCCGATCGCCGTCCTGCCGGATATCTCCTTCGGCGGCTGTGATATGGTAGACTGGCTCACCATCCTGGTAGAGATCGCCATCCGGATTTTTGACCTTCGCCTCTTTTTGATCTGGGCTATAGGTAACTTGCTCCGCCATGACTTCCCAAAGCGTTTCTCCCTGATTATCAACTTGCTCCAGCGTCAGGTTGTTAAACGTGAGATTAGAATCTAAATTTTGAGCCGCAGAGCTATCCTCCGCCAACTTTTCAGCACCCCGACTACTTTCCTGCTGCCGACAGCTTGCTATTGCCATCATTAGAGCCACCAGCACCAGTGGCAGAGTCACAGACTTCTTCCAGCCCATTGTTTTTAACTCGGTTGACCATTGCTGATACTATGACACTTCTAGATTAGACGCATGACTTGCCAATTGGTTTTCTTATAACGCGATCGAACGGTTCGGAATTTTCACCAGCGATCGATTAGGGTCACAGGATGTAGACTCACTATAATAAAAATAAGAAATTGTAAATTTATGTAAATCATGACTCAGCCAAGACTAGAGCAAATAGCTGCCCAGTTGGAGAGCGACAACTCCAAAGATCGAATGATTGCGCTGGCATCCTTGAGAAATGTCCCTCCTGAAGATGCTGTTCCTTTGATCTTGAAAGTGTTAGATGACGAGAGCTTGCAAATTCGATCGATGGCGGTATTCGCCCTAGGAGTGAAACCTACCGAAGCGTGTTATCCAATTCTGGTGCGCTTGCTAGAAACCGATCCAGACTACGGTATCCGAGCAGATGCAGCCGGAGCATTGGGCTACCTGGAAGATCCGAGAGCCTTTGAGCCTCTGTCACGTGCCTTCTATGAAGATACCGATTGGCTTGTTCGTTTCAGTGCAGCCGTGGCGCTAGGAAACCTCAAAGATCTGCGTGCCCATGATGTTTTGATTCGGGCATTAGAGAGTGATGAAATTGTGTTACATCAGGCGGCGATCGCGGCGATCGGTGAAATTGGCGATATTGAAGCGGTCGATCACATCCTGCGCTTTGCCCAATCCTCGGATTGGCTTGTCCGCCAACGGCTTGCCGAAGCACTGGGGAATTTGCCGACACCTAAGACTATTTCTGCTCTAAAATACCTGGAAAAAGATAGTCATCCTCATGTTTCCGCATCAGCGACTATCTCGCTGCGACGACTGGAAGAACAGCGGCTAGGTGACAGCAAGTAGGCTTTGCATTTGCCCCTAAATCCCCCAATTCCGGGGGACTTTGCGTTTGCTTCCCCATTCCTCTCAAGATCCAGTTTCATCCCTCACTTGTATCCGTCATCCGTTATCCTTCATCTTTCCCTCATCACACTCAAAACTCCCCGATCGCCATCAATCTCTGTCAGAACGCCAATCGGAAGCGCCGCATTGACGCCATCATGACCAAATGGCAGATCCGAGACAATGGGAATACCGAGATCAGAGAGACGATCGCGTAATACTTCTTCGACGGTAAAACTAGGGCTGTTAGCAGGCGGATCGCATTGGCTAAATCGTCCTAGAGCGATTCCCTGGATGCCCCTAAATAAACCGCTCATGCGCCATTGGGTGAGCATTCGATCGATCCGATAAGGCGCTTCAGAGACGTCTTCAAATGCCAGGATAACGTTGTCCAGTGAGGGCTGAGCCAATGTTCCTAAGAGATGAGTTGCCACAGTGAGGTTAGCAGGCATGAGAAGTCCTTGCGCTTGTCCTCCACCCCATCCAACTCCCTTTAATGGGGCAATAGAACGACCTTCTACCCAATCAAATAATCGCTGAACTGACCATTCGGGTTCAGCAAAAAGTGTGGTTAAAAGAGGAGCATGTACTCCAGAAATTTGGCGGCTAAGACTCCAAAAGAGACTGGTGATATCTGAGAAGCCAATCAGCCATTTAGGTTCGGTTGAGACCGACTGCCAACTTTCCAGGAGTCTCGCTCCGCCATATCCGCCTCTGGCACAGAGGATGCCGCGACAGTCTGGGTCGATGAGTGCTGTTTTAAGTTGCGATCGTCTCTCTGCATCGGTTCCTGCTAAATAGCCCCAACGACGGTCATAGCCCGGAGTAAGCTCGATCTGGTAGCCATGCGATCGCCAAACTTCGAGGCCTTGCTGCAACCGTTCAAATTCCCGCAGTCCGCCACTTGGAGCAATCACCCGCAAGCGATCTCCAGAGCGCAACGGAGGAGCAAGAATACTACTCAGCATAATTTTCACTCCTATCCCTGTTCCCTGTTCCCTAATGCCAACATATCTCGGAACCACGCTTCTATCCGATCGCCCATAGCTTGCATGGAATACTTAGCTTCGGCGTGTTGGCGACAAGTTCGGCGATCGATGTAATCTAAGCGATCGAGGGCTTCAACTAAGCCTTCGATACTGTCGGGTTCAACGAGCCACCCAGTTTTGCCTTGTTGAATAATTTCAGAGGGTCCGCCTCGACGATAAGCGATGACCGGAACTCCGCAGGCGAGGGCTTCGATCGCCACATTTCCAAATGCCTCAACCCACTTGGGTGTCATCAATAATCCTCGACATTGACCCAGAGCCGCCTGTAATTGGTCAGTTGGCAGAAAACCCTCGTAGCTAAACGCGGCATTGGGGTACTTTTGACAGATTGTTTGCCAGTAAGCGTGATCCGGCATCGCGCCCCAGATTTTTAACGGGATTCCAATTTGTTGAGTAGCCATGATCGCGTCTTCAAGTCCTTTTTCTGGAGCAATCCGCCCGACCCACGCTAGATAATTTTGCGGCTCTAGGCAGAACTGATAGAGCGATAAATCCAAACCATTGCTCAAGCAGCGACAGCGATCGCCAAACGAGAAGGTATTCGCTTGGGCATAACTGTGAACCCCAATTGTGCCTGGAAAGCGATCGAGGGTTCGCTCAATTACGCTGTCCATGACGGCGGTGAGGGAACCCATACTGATGAAATGGGCAATGGGGCGATCGAAAAATGGGGTCAGGTAGAACGGCAGCCAATCGTAGGCTAAGTTTAATAACAAATCATAGTGATTCCGAACTTGATAGGCATACTCCCACATATTTGCCAAGACAGAATTTTCTGGCATTATGATTGGGGCATCTCGGTTTTGAGACTGAGCCACGATTTGCAGATTGCCAGAAATTTGAGTAATCGGCAGTCCGTTTAAAGTTGATCCGATCGGCGCTAAAATTTGCAGCGAGTGCCCCCGATTGATCATTTCTTGAGAAATATTTCGCAAGGTCAACTCAACGCCTCCTCCCAATCCTGAACCGATCACCCCTACAGGAGTTGAGAAAAATAGCAGTTTTAAACTATTCACTCCAAGCCTTACATCCTACATCTAACACCCTAACACCCTACACCCTGTTAGCGATCGCAACAATTTGAACATCCTCTAGTATCCCCAAAACAATGCTATTTCACCCATTTGCCTTTGCCTGACTGATGTAACATTGCCCTGTTCAAACTATAGAAACTCAAGGATTGTTTTCAGGTCTTTATCTGGGGTAATTAAAATTTGCTGACATCTTCTAGCAGAGTTATCTTCTAGCAGAGTTATTAGAGAAAAGTACAAATCAGAAATTAACAAATTCTATTGGGGGAATAAAATCAAGCTCTGGCACGATTCTAAATGTGTCGTGTCGTCAGGATAGTTTTGACTATATATTTCCGATATTCCCGATTTAACAGAATCCTGAGCAATGTGTGAAATCTTCTTAGAAGTAAATCCTTCATTGAGGTGAGCAAAAGAGTCTTACCCCTGCTTCATCGCTTGATAGTGTAGGACTATTTTCACCAGGATGATTAACCAATGGGCTTGAACACCTGACGAACGAAGTCGCTACAATCAAGAATGATTGCCAGCCAGTTTGGTTGGCATATGATTGGGATTGTCTGAAGTTAGGGCAGAATAGTGTGAGTTATGGATGAAGAGAAACAGCTAGAACACTCTCAAAGGGCAGAGGCTGGAATCTCACAGACAAGTGAACAAGTGGAAAGTGAGCCAATGTCTGCTGAAACCAATCTACCGACCGATCCAGAAGGCAACCCCATAGAGGTTGTTGAGGTTCAGGGAACAGGTGCAGGGGAATCCTCAGAAGAATTTGTCCTCGATTCAGGGATTGAGCCATTTACACTCGATCCGGAACCGTCTACGCCGACCGCCGAACAGTCACACCCTTCTGAGGAGGTGGAAACGCTGAAAGCCTCAGTTCGAGAACTTAGCCAGTCTCTAGAGACGCTTAAGGCTCAGTTGGACGATCGCGCCAGTCAATATATGCGACTTGCTGCCGATTTTGAGAACTACCGCAAGCGTACTCAGAAAGAGAAAGAAGACCAGGAGCAGCAGGTAAAATGCTCGACCGTGAAAGAACTGTTGCCTGTTGTGGACAACTTTGAGCGGGCACGATCGCAAATCCAACCCCAGACTGACTCAGAAATGACAATTCACAAGAGTTATCAAGGGGTTTACAGGGATTTAGTCGAACGCCTCAAAAAAATCGGGGTAGCTCCGATGCGTACCGAAGGAGAACCGTTTGATCCCAACTTGCATGAGGCGGTCATGCGAGAAATGACGGACGCCTATCCAGAAGGTTCGGTGGTTGAAGAACTCAGACGAGGCTACGTTTTAGGCGATCAGGTGCTTCGTCATGCAATGGTCAAAGTTGCGGCGGCTCCAGAATACGATGAATCCACGTCTGAGGAAGGAGTGCAGCTTGATTAGATCGAATAGACCTTGGACGTTAGATTCCAGACTCTAGTTGCATCTTGCCCAGTTGAATCAAGTTCTTTATCGCCTTTCCCATTACTTAGGCTAGGCAACCTGATGTGCAGCTTTACGGCTACAAGCCTTGATTTCTGGTGGAGTAGGCATCTTGCCTACCTCGATCTAAACCGGCGGGATGCCCATTCCACAGGAGATGCGAAGAAGTTGCATATGGCGTTTAGGGATACCCGGTATAGGGGCGAAAGGTATTTCGCCCTACAAAATGGATCTCACCTGATCAAGAACCGCCACATAGGGTCGATCGTCCAGGGTCAACCTTTTTTACACTAGAGAGATTCTAAATTCTTGAAAGAGCCAAACTGCATCTCATTGCGTTAATCACAGGCTTAACTCATAAACATTTTGAGTCAGGGTTGATCAGATTCCCGGAGAATTGCGGAATACTTAGCTAGAAGTGAGTCCAATTCATCCGCAGTTGTGATTCATTTACGTAACCTACGTGGCGGCTAATTATGGGAAAAGTTATTGGCATTGACCTGGGCACAACCAACAGTTGTGTCGCCGTCCTAGAAGGCGGCAAACCTGTTGTGATATCTAACTCAGAGGGTGGGCGAACCACGCCAAGTATAGTAGGGTTTGGTAAAACAGGGGAACGCTTGGTAGGACAATTAGCAAAACGGCAAGCCGTAACAAACGCTGAAAACACTGTTTTTAGCATTAAGCGATTTATTGGTCGTCGATGGAACGAAACTGAAGAGGAACGAACCCGCGTACCCTATACTTCCGTCAGAGGCAAAGACGATACAGTAGATGTGCAAATTCGAGGGCGCACCTATACGCCTCAAGAAATCTCGTCGATGATTCTGCAAAAGTTAAAGCAGGATGCAGAGGCTTATCTCGGTGAACCTGCTATTCAGGCAGTCATTACTGTACCAGCATATTTTACGGATGCCCAGCGTCAAGCTACCAAGGATGCAGGCACGATCGCGGGTTTAGAAGTCCTCCGAATCATTAATGAACCGACAGCAGCGGCTCTATCTTATGGTCTGGAAAAGCAAGATCAAGATCAGAGTATTCTCGTATTTGATTTAGGTGGAGGCACATTCGATGTTTCCATTCTTCAGCTAGGCGATGGGGTTTTTGAAGTTAAAGCCACGTCTGGAAACAACCACTTAGGCGGTGATGACTTCGATAACGTCCTAGTTCGTTGGTTGATCGATAATTTCCGGGAGCAGGAAGGGGTTGACCTGTCTACCGATAAGATGGCGTTGCAACGACTGCGGGAAGGGGCTGAAAAAGCCAAGATTGAACTGTCCACGATGCTGACAACCTCCATCAACCTGCCCTTTATTACGGCGGATGAAACTGGACCAAAGCATTTGGAAACCGAGTTAACACGGGCAAAACTGGAGGAACTGGTCGGACATTTGATTCAATCAACCATTGATCCGGTGACTCAAGCCTTATCTGACTGTAATCTGAGTCCCGATCAAATCGATCGCATCATCCTTGTCGGGGGGTCTACCCGGATGCCAGCCGTTCAAGAGGCGATCAAAAGTTACTTTGGCGGCAAAATTCCCGATCGCTCAGTTAACCCTGATGAAGCAGTTGCCCTGGGTGCGGCGATCCAGGCGGGTGTCTTGGGCGGCGAAGTCAAAGATTTGTTACTCCTGGATGTCACCCCTTTATCGTTGGGAATCGAAACATTGGGTGAAGTCTTCACGAAGATCATCGAACGCAACACCACCATTCCTACTAGCAAAACGCAAACGTTCTCGACGGCAACTGACGGACAAACTTCCGTGGAAATTCATGTCCTGCAAGGCGAACGGGCAATGGCGAAGGACAACAAGAGTTTAGGTAAATTTCAACTGACGGGCATTCCGCCTGCTCCAAGAGGTGTTCCTCAAATTGAGGTGTCCTTTGAGATTGATGCGAATGGCATTCTGCAAGTGGCTGCACGAGATAAAGGAACTGGGCGCGAACAAAGCATTCGGATCACCAACACAGGTGGCTTGAGCGATGCTGAGGTCGAACGGCTGCGTCAGGAAGCTGAACTGTATGCCGATGAAGATGAGTGTCGGAAGCAAATGGTTGCATTGCGGAACCAGGCAGACACCTTGCTTTACAGTTATGAAACGACCATGCGTGATAACGCTAGCTTTATTCCGGCTGATCTCAAGATAGCGGCAACTCAACGGCTAACTGAACTAAAAATGGCAATGGCGAACCGGGCTGTCACGATCGAGGAAGTGCGCCAACGGATGGATGCCCTCCAACAGACGTTGCTGGCGATCGGTGAAGCCGTTTACAAGCAGGCTCAGCAAGATGATGCAAGCAACACTCACGGCTACGCGACAGAATCATCAGCGTCATGGATGAATCATCCGGATGCTACCACTCAGGCAGGAGGAGAGGATTCTGAGACGGACTTCGGCACTGGTGAAACCGTCACAGCGGACTATGAAGCCGTCGATTAGGCATGAGTCGTGAATTCAAAATCCAAAATCAATCATCTTGATAGGGTTACTACTGGCATAATGGTTGGTTTAGGATGGAGGTAGTTGGTGGAGGGTCTTGTCGATCGGCTACGATGGCTTTGAACCCATTTCCACGGGTCTACGTTTGTTCTATCCCCATATCCCCTCGTTATCCTTGACGCTCTATGGCAGGTGACTATTACGAAATCCTCGGTGTCTCTCGTAGTTCAGACAAGGAGGAAATTAAACGTGCGTATCGACGGTTAGCTCGCAAGTATCACCCTGATGTCAACAAAGACTCAGGAGCCGAAGAGCGGTTTAAAGAAATTAACCGAGCTTACGAAGTGCTTTCAGATCCTGAAGTGAAGGCACGCTACGATCGCTTTGGCGAAGCAGGCGTTGGCTCTGCTGGGGCGGGCTTCCAAGACTTTGATATGGGCTTTGCTGATATTTTCGAGAGTATTTTTAGCGGCTTCGGCGGCATGGGGGGGCAACAGACTCGACGGCGGACAGGGCCTGCGCGTGGAGATGACCTGCGCCTCGATCTAAAGCTCGATTTTCGAGAGGCCGTCTTTGGGGGCGAAAAAGAAATTCGCATCAGCCACTTAGAAACCTGTACAACTTGTAGCGGCAATGGTGCCAAACCTGGAACTCAACCACGAGTTTGCTCTACCTGTGGCGGTTCTGGGCAAGTTCGTCGGCTACTCGTACCCCGTTTGGCAGTTTCACCCAAGTCTCTACCTGTCCTACTTGTAGCGGCAATGGTCAGGTGATTGAGGACAAATGTGAAGTATGCGGCGGCAGTGGTCAGAAGCAAGAGGCGAAGAAGCTAAAAATCACGATTCCAGCCGGAGTAGACAACGGAACGCGCCTGCGAGTTTCAGGTGAAGGGGATTCCGGTCAACGAGGTGGGCCTCCAGGAGACTTATATGTTTATCTGTTTGTGAATGAAGATGCTGATTTTCATCGAGACGGAATTAATATCCTGTCAGAGGTAAAGGTCAGCTACCTTCAAGCCATTTTGGGCGATCGCATCGAAGTTCCTACGGTTGATGGTGCTGTAGAAGTCACCCTTGCTCCTGGAACTCAACCCAATACTGTCATTACGTTAGAGAATCGAGGCGTTCCTCGTTTGGGTAATCCTGCGAGTCGTGGCGATCACCTCTTGACTATCCAGATCGATATTCCGACTCGTGTCAACAACGAAGAGCGAGAACTGTTAGAGAAACTGGCAAAAATCCGCGGCGATCGGATCAATAAAAGTGGCGGCATTGAAGGATTTCTAGGAGGGCTATTTCGAGGATGACTCTTGCTATCCCCGATTCTCAGCTAGACCTTCGTGGCACCCCTTGCCCACTTAGTTTTGTGCGTACCAAGATCCGGTTAGAGAAGATGCCTCCAGGCTCCCTGCTAGAAGTCTGGCTCGATCCGGGCGAACCGATCGAACAAGTTCCAGATAGCCTGCGAATGGAAGGCTACGGCATTGAGCAAATTGACGATCGCTCCGATTTTTTTGCTCTGCATGTTCGTCGTCCAATGTTGGAAGGGGCTGACTGTTGAGGTATGGGTGCTGAGTTTCACGATCGACTCAATTCGCTCCATGAGGAGTGCCAAACCCCACAACCTTCAGACTCCAAAATTCTTCTAGGAACCGTATTAGCCGTTCAAGCAAACTATTATTGGGTGCAGCTAGAAACAGTTGCGGATCTGGAGGTTCAGCAATCAGAATCCACTCCCCGCTCCCCACACACTC
>JAAUSF010000234.1 GCA_012033255.1 Cyanobacteria bacterium RU_5_0 | reverse complement strand
CGTCGTTGGAGAAATCGCACATACGCTTCAGCATCCGATCGATTCTGTGTGCGTCCAATTTCTCTCGGCTTATGTCCCGGAAACACGGCAACGATCACCCAAGGTCGATGGCTCATTTTGCTCCCCCTTAAACACGTGTTTAACGGGTTTAAACGCTATCATACACGTGTATGTATATCAAGCCCTTTGAGATAACTTAGGAGTATATGTATATGAGTGTGATAAATCGTCGTGAAGCCAAGAGCAAAGGCAGGAGCCAGAGGCGAAAACAAAATCAAGGTCACGCTGACGATGACCCCGACTGCAAGGGACAGCCTTGCAGAGATTGCAAAACGGATGGATCTCAGCATCTCCGAGTTAATGGAGCGGATTGCTCGCAACGAGATCAGTATCAATCTGGATCAACAGATTTTGGGGGAATTCTGAGCGAGTCGATCGTTGAGCTTGAGGATCAACTCGCTGAAATTGACGAAGACATTCAGGCTCTCCAGCGCAAACGCGATCGATTGCAAAGTCGGCGCGATCGATTCACACGCATGTTTTCTGAGATACAACAACACGCTCAACCCTAGAACGTGCAAATAAGCATCAATTTCAACGCGATGAGCCAGAATGGCCTATCTGTACGAGGATAAGGGACAGAAAAAACCATTCGCCCATTTATAGCTGTAGTCAGTTAGGTTAGGACATGGACATTTTTGTGGGGCGGCTCCGCTGCCCCACAAAAATGTCCTAACCAATATGACTATGGCTATAGTTTTAAAATTGAACCGTGTCGCTTGATGGCGGTAAAGAACTTGCATTCGCGCAAAAAAGGTGGACAAAATGCCCACCCCATTCTCTACTGATGCAATACGCTGTTCTTCTGAAATGTAGAGCAATCCGGCGTTGCTGAAGTCACTCTCTAGCGAAATGAGGGTTGATGACGAATCAGACTCAAGAATTCCTCGCGAGTTCTGAAATCTTCCTGGAACACGCCAATCATCGCACTCGTAACTGTCCAAGATCCCGGCTTCTGGACACCCCGCATCACCATACACATATGCGTTGCTTCCATCACCACCGCCACCCCTTGCGGCTCAAGAATTTCTTGAATCGCTTCCGCAATTTGACGAGTCAACCGCTCTTGCACTTGCAAACGACGCGAATACATTTCCACAATCCGAGCCAATTTGCTCAACCCAACCACTTTTTGATTAGGAATGTAAGCGACGTGTGCTTTCCCCATGAACGGCAGCATATGGTGTTCACAGAGACTAAATACATCAATATCTCGCACCAACACCATCTCATTGTGTCCCTCATCAAAGATGGCTCCATTAACAAGTTCTTCAAGAGACTGATCATAGCCACTCGTCAAAAAGCGCATCGCTTCAGCCACCCGCTTCGGCGTTTTCAGCAAGCCTTCTCGCTCCGGATCTTCACCCACACCTAACAGCATTGTGCGAACAGCCTCAATCATTTGCTCTTGCTCGATCGCCGGAGGAGTTTGCAGTTTCGACTCGCGACCGTGGATGGTGCTGCGATCGGGTCGAGGCTGCACCCAATTTACACTTTCGCTTTGAGCCTTCTCAGATGCCTCTTTTGCCACATTAAAACCATTAGCAGCAGAATTAGCAGCAGAAACAGTGTTGCTGTTGAAACCGTTAGAAGAAGCAATAGTCATAGTAACCCTAAGTAAAATCTTCAAAAAAACTGTGAAACTTGAAACTCAACGGACATTTGACGGATTAAAGTGTTCCTGCACTGGGCATAACCGTCAATTCTTCGATGACTGCATGAGGGGGCAGCAGCGCCGCATGAAGGATAGACTGAGCAACCGTTTCCGGGGTCAACATCCGAGAGCGATCGAAGTCAGCATTAACCGTGTCAGTATCCCAAATTGCCGTGTTCGTTGCACCCGGAATAATCGTGATCACTCGGATACCCTGAGTCCGTTCTTCATTAGCAAGCGTTTTGGATAGCGCAATCAATCCAGCTTTGCTAACGTTGTACGCGGCCCAACCGGGGAATGCTTGATATCCGGCGATCGAGGCAATGTTGATAATGGTTCCTTGCTGGCGATCGCGCATTCCTGGCAACACGGCTTGAATACACTGAAACACGCTCGTCAAGTTCAGATCCATCACTTTTTGCCAATCCTGCAAAGGAGTAGTCAACACAGTTCCGGTGTAGCCAATTCCGGCACTGTTCACCAAAATATCGACTGGGAATACCGCAACGATCGCCCCGATCGATTCCTTCACCTGCTCCACTACGGACAGATCTGCCGCATGGACTTGCGCCTTGACACCACTCTTTTCAACCTCAGAGGCAACACGCTTCAACCTCTCCAGAGAGCGGCTGACCAAAATCAAATCAATCCCTGCTTCAGCAAACGCTAATGCTGTGGCTCTGCCAATTCCACTACTTGCCCCTGTAATCAGGGCACGACGATTCATAGAAGTCATCAAACGTTCCAAATACTCATCCAATTAAACCCAACATTCCACAGACCGGGAATCTTGGTAGAAATCTAGCTAAATCGAGCGAAACTTAATCACCAACCGCCATAAAAACCTTTATCAAATGATGCAAAACCTCAGCCCAGAGAACCAAACTGAGACGAGAGTGACAAACTGCTGAACAGGAATGCATTCACAGGTAGCCATCGTAAACTTGAACGGCAAAATCGCAACAGATGAACCAATGAGCGGGGAAATTAGAAAATTGTTAACAAATGTTTCTTTACGAATTATAGCACTGGCGATCGTTTCTCTGGTGTCTCTCGAAAGACATCGCCTTCCCCATCAAAAAGATTGATTATTCCTGCGGCTAACTATAAAGATCGGAAGCCGCACCTGTGAGGGTCGATCGCCATCCCCATAAATCGTTACAGAAATCACATTAGCATCGATCAATCGGCTATTTCCGGCAGTCAATCCTGTCCCCGCATTGACCGCATATGCCGGAAAACAAGCCGCACTGATACTCAGTCGAATGGCGCTGCCTTTGGGAATGCAGATGCAGGTGGGTTGGAGGGTGAGGGAATGGAGAGATGGGGAGATAGGGGGATGGGGAGATGGGGGATAGTTGACGCGGCGGTAGCCTTGGCTGAAGTTGTAGACGCTGCCGTTGGGTTTGACTTCAGACAAAATGGCACATAAATCAAAGCTAGGGGCAGGTTTGCTTCCGCTCGGTTTGAGTCCTCTGGACTCTGGAGAATCATCGTAGAATTTCATGCCAGAGACTTCTGCATCACAGTAAAGATCGATCGCAATTTCTCCGGCTAGATGCAGGTCTTCGGTTAATGGTTCAGTGGTATAAGTAACTACATCGGTGCGGCAGTCAATACTAGCGCGATCGAATGCTCCGGCTGGAAAGGCAGCATGACCGCCCTGCGAGGGGACGGGTCGCCAGGGGTCGTGGATGAAGGTGTCGGGCAGTGTGAAGGGACAGGGGAATGAGGGGATGGGGGGATGAGGGGATGGGGTGAGGGTGCTTTGGCGATCGTCTACTGCGGCAAGTCCGGTGGTGGTCAGGACGTAGAATTTTTGATTGTTTGTAGGGAATTTGGCAAATCTACGCCATTGGTTGCTGCCCATCTCAAAGAGACAGACGGGCGGTTCATCCAACAGTCCGGTGTCGATGCCTTTAAGGAAATGATCGAACCAGCGAAGTTGCAGCCGATCGATCGGGCTATTGGCGTCTGCCCCATAGTCGATCGCGCCAACCCTCCGTCCCCACGGCAGATGTGCCCACGGCCCGACGATTAAAAATTGCGGAAACTGACTGCGGGAGGCGATCGCGTGATAAAGGTTCAATGTACCGCGCATATAGGTGTCAAACCAGCCGCCAATATGCAGCATGGGTAAGTCCACTTTTTGCAAATAGGATTTTGGTGAGAGTTGATCCCAATACTCGTCTGGCTCTGGGTGATCAAGCCAGTCATGATAATGAGAATCGGGTGCCAGTTGCCGCAGAATTCCTGAGTGAGCAAACACCGGATCATGTAAAGGAGGATTGCGAGAAGCCGCATACAGAGTCCGATAGGTCTCAGAATCGCCCTTTCGACGAGTGGTTTCAGCCGCAAGCTGGATCGCCCATCCCAAGTTGAGTTGATAACAAAAAGCGCCTCCCTCATATGCCCAATCGTGATACAAGTCATATGCCGCCATGCTAGGGCAGAGGGTTTTCAGGGCAGCAGGACGATCGATCGCCGCATACAGTTGGGTCATCCCCTGATAGGAAAAGCCATACATCCCCACTTCACCAGTACTTTGAGGCAGTGTCGCCGCCCAATTCACCGTATCGTATCCGTCCTCAATTTCAGTCGCAAACAGATTAAACTCTCCGTTAGACGATCCGCGTCCCCGCACATCCTGAATCACCACGATATAGCCCTGCGCTGCATACCAACTCGGATGAGCATAGACCACCGTAGAGGCGATCGATCGTCCATAAGGCTGTCGCATTAACAGCACCGGAAAATCCCCCTTGCGATCGGGATAGTAGAGATCAGCATCCAGTCGCACCCCATCGCGGGTGTTCATAGAAAGAGTTTGTCGAGGTCGGACAGGCAACATAAGATTCGCAGATTCTGTAGTAAGGCACGGCATACCGTACCCGTACCAAATTATGCCGCAAGTCCATCCGCCCGTCGTAAGACCGCCATATCTTCCTCATCAAGCTCGACAGGAGTACCACTGCGAATCAGTTCAGCAAAATCTTCGTTAGGAATCATGATACAGAGCGCATAGAGCCGTCCTGCTCCAGTATTTTCAATTACGTGCGTTCCCGTTGCAGGAACCAAAAGGCTGTCGCCTGACCGAATTGAAGCTGTTTTGCCGTCACAGGATGCTAACCCTTCTCCTTTAAGAACAAAGAACATCTCGACTGCCATTTGATGACGATTCGGAGGAGTTTTGCCGCCTACATCGAAAATTTCAACGCAATAGGTGAGAGACATATTGGCACTCGTGGAATCAAAAACGATCGCCAGCCGGTTCGTATCCTGTGGACTGATTCGATAGGCCTGATAATCCTTGGGAGTCTTAATGACTGGAATCATGCAAGCGGTCGCATCCATAAGGGGTCTCCTGAATAGGGGGTGGGGGGTGGGGGATGACATGTGGCGGTTCTGCAACGGCCATGCGCAAGTGCCCACCGCATAGCTCCGTTACGCATGAGACACATGCATTGCACTGCATGCGCGCGAGCGGTGCTCAACATGTTGATGGGCACGCCGACATGCTCGCCCGGCAGAGCGCAAGACCGCCGAAACGCGCGTAACGCAAAAGAAAGGCTACCGAACACTCGCGATGCCATGCAAAATCAAGGAGTCCTGCTGCAATGCTGTGCAGCGAACACCTGAAGCCTGGAAAAAAAGAAACAAAAAACAAACTGGTGCCGACGGCCTA
>JAAUSF010000233.1 GCA_012033255.1 Cyanobacteria bacterium RU_5_0 | reverse complement strand
CTATCAAGTCTCCAGGCAGCTATTTATTCCGGTGATTCGGCAATTCATCCTGAAAAATCGCTCAGAACCCGCCTCAGCGTGATGACCCACATTACTCTATTTCTGTCAATGCGTAAGTCCTAGATCAGTGCTATGTTGATCGCTACTCCCAGCCAGCCCACGCCAGCAAGGTCTGCCATCACGCTTAGGGGAGCATCGGTTTCATTCAAAGGGGTCACATAGTCGCTAAAACTAGACACCATCGTGTAGGAGAGAATGACATAGAAGCAACCTACTAACATCGCACTCCAAAACAAAGCTCTAGGAATCGACCAAGTAGGGTTCTTTGCCTCATCGCCGAGCGTGGTGGCGCTCTCAAAGCCAGTGAAACTGAGAATCGCCAGCACCATTGCCAGACTGATCCCGCTTGGCGTTGTCCCTGCTAGAGTCAGTTGAGATGGGTCAATAGAAAAGCCCTGTTTCGCTAATACCAATAATGCCAACAGTAAAACGACACCCACACTCGCAATCTCAAGGATCAGCATCAGTACAGCTGAAAGCTGGATGTCAGTGTAAGCGAAATACCAGGCGATCCCCAGGCAAACAGCAAACAGCACCACAGACGGAACCTGTAAACCGAACCCACTTAAGAAAACGTTAGTGTAATGTGAAAAGCCAGCCGTGACATTGGCGGCTAGCAGCAGGTAAGCCATTGTCAGCGCCCAACCACACAAGACTCCAGCCATTGAACCCAGTCCTTGGGTGACGTAAGTGTAGAGTGCCCCAGGAGAAGCCGATCGACGAGCAAATTGATTGATGTTGAAACAGACAAAGGCTAACCCAATGGTGGCAATTAAGTAAGCAAACCAGGTACCATTACCCGCATTAATAAACACGAAGGCGATTAATGCTGCTGGAACGGTAGAGGGTGCAATCATCGAAACGGACTGAGCCAACACCTCAGGGAACGAAAGGCAGTTGGGACGTAACCCCGTAGCTCCCTGCGTTCTCTGCTTTGTTCTGGTAGCCATGCTTTCACCTCTGATTCAGTTTTCTATTTAATCACGTAACCCTGACATCAATCCTAGGCATCAATTTGCCAACGCCCCGCTAGCGTTCTAAAAGCAAGCTGAGCGTTGTTTCTCGCGTTCAAATTGCACCCTTGTCAGAGCTCGGTTCATTTCTATCGCTGCGTTCAGCACTGTTGGAACAGCAATACCTGCTAGATTATGCGCTCCTTCAGCAACTAGCTCTCTGATTTCATTCAGAGGTAGAGTAGAAGAAATTCCACCTGAGAATAAACTAAAAACCTTAGTACAGTCAACTAAACTTGCCACTGCTAAGACAAACTCCCAGGAGGATTTATGGTGATCCTCTGTTTTCGTTCTTGTATCATTCCATCTTTACCTCCTGTTCAAGAGTCAACCCTGCAAGAAAGTTCCGATCGTCTGAGATATGGGGGAATTTTAGCTGCGATTCTGGAATGCCATATTCCAAAAGGCGTTGACGAATCTTGGCAAAGCTGCCAGGAGCAAGAATTCTCAAGTGAGGCGGCGGCACTTGGTCGCGTCGTTTGACCTCATACGAGGTGTGAATTTGTTTGAGGCGGCGATCGAATTGCTGAATGAAGGCTTGAGGGTTACTCAAGGTTTGACCCGCCGCAAGTTCGATGTTGACCAGATAGGGCGGCGGAATTTCATGCTCAGAGAGGGTGATGCAAAAGTTTTCCAAGGTGAGATGAAAGTCTCGTTGGAGCCATTGCATAGCTTGAATGGCATGGAACTCAGTAGTTTTTTCACTGGTGGAGGAGAGCAATCCGCCTAGACGATGACGAAATACGATCAGGGGAGTTTGTTCGTAGAAACCGAGGACTTCTACTACGTCTCCGATGTCATAGCGGTAGAGTCCGTTGTAGTTGGTAACGAGAATTCGGTAGCATTGCCCTGGTGTGACTTCCCACGACAGGAGGGTTTTGGGTTGACTGATCTCCCATTGGTCGGCGGGGATGAACTCGAAGAAGCCAGAGTCGATCGCCAAAATCGTTCCGTCGTCGTTCAGATCGTGACAAACGCCAAAGGTAGCTTCTGCGGACGCATAGATCCCCCCGAAGATCGCGGTATTGCCAAAGTATTCTGGAAATCGCTCAAAGTAAAAATCGGACGTGCCGCCACAAGCCGTAATAATCACAGACAACGCTTCCCAGGCTAATTTTGGGGTTAACCGTCCCGTGGTTTGCATTATTTGACGCAGTTGAGCCGATCGTTTCGGATTGGCTGACCACTGTTGCTCTAGCTTGATTCGCAGGGCGGGTTCTAAGTTGAGCCAATCTGCAATCGTCCCCTTCTCTAGGTCGCGAATTAGATCTTCAGCGTATTTTTCTAAATAGGTACAGAGTCGCAGTGCCAGGATTGGGAAATTTGCGCCGATCGCCATTGTCTGCGGATCAGCAAGCGCAAACAGCAGGCAAACATAATGTCGAGCAAGACTATCAGCCGTTTGCAGGGCACTAAACGGATGAGCAAACACCCGCTTATACATCCAATCGCTCAGGCGCAAATCACCAACGCTGACAGGACCATAGTTAATGCCGCTATCGGTGCATCCGAGAAGCTGTGCAGAACTGGTGAGAAGGATTTTGCCGATCGGCAGGCTACGCTTCTGTAATCCTTCAATTACAAATCCTGTACTGATCTGCTTGACTCGGCTGCGAACTCGACGCGATCGTTTAGTGACTGGAATCAGCTTTTGTTTGCCCGTGGAACCACTGGTCAAATTCAGATAGATGACTGGATCGGGCGTTAAGACGTTAGGTTCTCCTTTAACAATTCGATCGACATAAGGTTCGTGGTCGCGATAGGTCAGAATCGGGACACGATCGCGAAACTGGTCGATCGTTTTGATGTCTGCCAAGCCATATTGACGACCAAACACCGTTTTTTGATGGATCTGCAACAGCGATCGCAATCCCCTTTCCTGAACCGCCTCCACTTGGCACGTCTTGCGAATGAAATTTGCCTTTACCTGCTGAGTGACGATCGATAAAATCGAAAGCAATAAGTTTGTCATCACACTGAACCTTCACACCCTTCCACAATCATCGTCTCTGCGTTACACAGAAGAAGTCTACCGAGATATAAATCACCCATTTGCAGTAAGTCGTAGGGTACAAGTCGTGAGACTATAGTGCAGTTATCTTGCCATATAAGCAAGACTCATACACTTAATAAACTGCTCTTGCCCAGTCTTCTGAACCAATGAATTGGGGTTAGCTGTGGAATCTAAGACGCATTCATCATCACATCGATCGCAACCCGTTCATCCGTTGATCCGCCTGATGAAATATGGACGGACGTATCGACAGCAAATCTGGCTAGCGACCCTTTGCTCCATTTTCAATAAAATTTTTGACCTCGCTCCCCCAGTGCTGATCGGGATTGCGGTGGATGTGGTGGTGGAGCAGCAAGATTCGGTGATTGCCAGGTTGGGAGTGGAGGATGTCCGATCGCAGTTTCTCGTCCTCGCGCTTCTCACGCTGGTGATTTGGAGTTTGGAATCCCTGTTTGAGTATGCCTATGCTCGGTTATGGCGCAATCTAGCTCAGCGGATTCAGCATCATCTCCGCCTGGATGCCTATCGCCACATTCAAGACTTAGAAATGGAATACTTTGAAGCCCGCAGCACGGGCGGTTTGATGGCTATCCTGAACGATGACATCAACCAATTAGAACGATTTCTCGACTTCGGTGCGAATGAAGTCATCCAAGTGATCACAACGGTCTTAGTAATTGGAATAGGCTTCTTTCTGATTGCCCCTAGCGTCGCGTGGATGGCGATGCTGCCGATGCCGTTCATTCTCTGGGGATCACTCGCCTTTCAGAAACGCCTTGCGCCTCGCTATGCCGATGTCCGAGAAAAAGTAAGTTTGCTCAACAGTCGGCTTGCCAATAATCTCGGCGGCATCGTCACGATCAAAAGTTTTGTCACTGAGGAGTATGAAGTTGAACGGCTCAGGGTTGAGAGTGACGCTTATCGCCAGAGCAACAAACGGGCGATCGCCCTCAGTGCGGCATTCGTGCCATTGATCCGCATCATTATCATGCTCGGATTCATTGCCCTTCTGGTCTATGGTGGTTTAGAAACCGTGGAAGGCAGCATAGCAGTTGGCACTTATAGCACCTTGACTGTGATGATCCAACGCTTACTGTGGCCCCTGACTCGCTTGGGGGAAACCCTCGATCAATACCAACGAGCAATGGCATCAACCCATCGCGTGATGAATTTGCTGGATACGCCGATCGCCATTCGTTCAGGTCGTATTCCGTTGACATTGGACTTCATTTCTCCCCCCTTCCCCTCCTCTCCTCCCTCTCTCCCCTCTCCTCCCTCTCTCCCCTCTCCTCCCTCTCCCCCTCACTCCCCTACTTCTATTCGCGGTGAACTTGATCTCAAGAATGTCACATTTGCTTACCGCGATCGTCCCCCAGTGATCAAAGATTTGTCGCTACATGTTCCGGTAGGTCAAACGATCGCAGTTGTTGGTTCTACAGGATCAGGCAAGAGTACGTTGGTGAAATTATTGCTGCGGCTTTATGAGATTCAGTTTGGCAAGATTATGCTGGATGGCATTGATATTCGTGAGTTACAACTGTCAGATTTACGACGAGCGATCGGGTGGGTCAGTCAGGATGTGTTTTTGTTTCACGGAACCGTGCTAGAAAACATCATTTACGGGAATTCGTCGGCAACGTTGGCGGAGGCGATCGACGCGGCAAAAATTGCGGAAGCACATGAGTTTATTGAACAGTTGCCGCAAGGATATAACACGATCGTGGGTGAACGAGGACAGAAGCTTTCCGGGGGACAACGACAGCGTGTGGCGATCGCTCGTGCTGTTCTCAAAAATCCGCCGATTCTGGTTCTGGATGAAGCCACATCTGCGGTAGATAACGAGACGGAGGCAGCGATTCAGCGATCGTTGGAACACATCACAAAAAATCGCACAACGATTGCGATCGCTCACCGTCTCTCCACCATTCGCAATGCCGATCGCATCTATGTCATGGAATATGGACAACTCGTTGAACAAGGACAACATGAGGAATTACTAGAGCAGCAAGGAATTTATGCGAGTCTCTGGCGAATGCAATTAGGCTTGAGATAGCGTCGTTTCGTATGTCCACTCGCCGACAAGTGTCATAAACGCCCACATTAAAGCCGACATAGAACGGTTCATCAAAGTAGGGTACTCTGAAATTATCCACATTCCTATTCAGCGTTACTGAAGAGTGGGATGAAACGATTTGCCCCCCAATGGTAGTAGGGCTGATTCATTCTCCTAAACAGTTGCCGCTAAAGACTTAAAGCTCTTGGCTTATTCTCTCTATAGCCCTATCAAAGAGGGAAGCGATCGCCAAAACACAGAACTTAGGTGATTTCCGAAAAACAAACTACCACCGGAGGAGAGGCAACGGCATCCGTGCCCATCTGCTATGATTCTTTGCGATGGGCACGGGCAAGACCCTTGGCCCCTCCT
>JAAUSF010000088.1 GCA_012033255.1 Cyanobacteria bacterium RU_5_0 | reverse complement strand
GATGGGGAGATGGGGGGATGGGGGGATGGGGGAAAATGAGAGCATCAGAGATTAGGAACCAGCGGTCAGGAATGAGAAGCCCGGCATCAGAGTTACCCCTCACCCCCACCACTGCCGCTCTTCTCATCTGCGAACAGGTTGCCCAGAAGCTTGCGGCTGAATCGATCGCGCTGCGTTGGCATCTTGTGAGGATGCCATTGGTCAAAATTTCGTCAAGCGTGATCCGGCAATTTTGTCGCGATCGTCGCTCGATTCGCGACCTGGTTCCAGAAAGTGTTCAAGACTATATCCTTGAGCAGAATTTATACCTAACTGAATAAGTAGTTGATATATAAGAAAAATAAATAAGTAAAAATTCCTATCGACTTTTTGAGCCTCGCTCCCCTCAATCTCTTAGGTTCCCTGATCCCTGGACGTTTTGACCGTCCCTCTCCTGATCCCCGATCAGATAATTGATTCTTGAGAGGCAAACTCGTAAAAGTGTATGATCTGTCTCACTACTTAATGATTTTTTTATTTCTACAGAGGGGCGACGCAGTGATTAGAGTAGCGATCAACGGCTTTGGACGTATCGGGCGTAATTTCTTGCGATGCTGGTTAACTAGGGAAAACAGTGGTATCGATCTAGTAGCAATCAATGACACATCCGACCCCAGAACAAATGCTCACTTGCTGACCTATGACTCTATGCTAGGAAAGCTGGATGCAGAGATCAGCGCGGATGATAATACTATCACCGTAAACGGCAAGACGGTTAAGTGCGTGTCCGATCGCAACCCCCTCAATCTACCTTGGGGCGCATGGGACATCGATTTGATTATTGAATCGACGGGCGTGTTCGTCTCTAAGGAGGGAGCATCGAAACACCTGGAGGCAGGCGCAAAGAAAGTGCTGATTACGGCTCCAGGTAAGGGAGATGATGGCACGTTTGTGGTTGGGGTTAACCATAACGATTATGACCACCACAAGCACATCGTTATCAGCAATGCCAGTTGCACAACCAACTGCCTTGCACCAGTGGCTAAGGTGTTGCATGAAAGCTTTGGCATTATCAAAGGCACGATGACCACCACTCACAGCTACACGGGAGACCAACGGCTTCTGGATGCTAGCCATCGGGATCTACGACGGGCACGCGCAGCTGCACTGAATATTGTCCCGACAACAACAGGTGCTGCCAAGGCTGTAGCTCTGGTGCTGCCTGACTTGAAAGGTAAGCTGAATGGAATTGCGCTGCGGGTGCCAACGCCAAACGTGTCGATCGTTGATTTAGTCGTTCAAGTGGAGAAGCCGACGATCGTTGAACAGGTCAATGATGCTCTCAGGCAAGCCGCAGAAGGTTCACTCAAAGGCATTCTTGCATATAGCGATCTAGAACTCGTATCCTGCGACTACCGAGGAACCGATGCCTCGTCGATCATTGATGCAAACCTGACGATGGTGATGGGCGGAGACATGGTGAAAGTGGTTGCCTGGTACGACAACGAGTGGGGCTATAGCCAGCGTGTAGTTGATTTGGCAGAAATCGTGGCTCAACGTTGGGCTGCTTAAGCCACAGTCAAGATTCATAGCTTAAATTCACTCATCGCTGAGAGGTTGGTAGATAATTGCTACCAACCCTTTTCTCACAACCGTTCTCAGTTGAATGCGATATGCCGAAGAAGCATGGCATGCCGTGCCCGTACAATTTCCACCTGTAAATTTTTTGTTGATTTTGCCATCGGTAGGGGCAGACCCACGTGTCTGCCTTCCAAACAAGGGCAACGTGTCTGCCTTCCAAACAAGGGCAACGTGTCTGCCTTCCAAACAAGGGCAACCACGCAGGGATTGCCCCTACCCACGCCATCCATCAACCGCAGATTGCCCCACACCATATACCAACCGCAGGGTGCCCCCATGCCATCCATCAACCGAAAATTTGCAGGGGATACAATTTTGGTGTGTTGGATGCAATTTGAAAACGGCTACAACGTTACCAATGTTCTAGCCGTATTATTCCTCTACAACGTTACCAATGTTCTAGCCGTATTATTCCTCATCGAAGAGTTCTTCTTCCTCGTCGCCATCCTCATTGACATCAACGTGTGAAACGGAGTTAGCAGAAACGACTGCGCCCATTTCCAGCTTTTCGCGCACCAGTTTTTCAATTTCTTTGGCGAATGTCGGGTTTTCCTCCATATAACGGATAGCGTTATCGCGTCCTTGGCTGATGTTGTCGCCGTTATAGCTATACCAGGCACCGCGACGGGTCAACACGCCCATTTCTTCTGCCAGATCCATCAAGCAACCTAGAGAGGAAATTCCTTTGCCAAAGATAATATCGAACTCAGCAATGCGGAAGGGAGGCGCAACTTTATTTTTTGCCACCTTCACCTTGGCACGAGTTCCATATTCTTCGTTGCCCTTCTTCAAAGTTTGGATGCGACGAATATCCAACCGGACGGAGGCATAGAATTTAAGGGCATTTCCGCCTGTGGTAGTTTCGGGATTGCCATAGGAAATGCCAATTTTTTGACGTAACTGGTTGATGAAAATGACGCTACAGCCCGTTTTACCAATGTTGCCTGTGATTTTGCGAAGGGCTTGACTCATCAGTCGCGCTTGCAACCCAACGTGGGTATCACCCATTTCACCTTCAATTTCGGCTCTGGGTACCAATGCGGCAACGGAATCTACGACAACAACGTCGATCGCGTTCGATCGCACCAATTGATCGACAATTTCTAGGGCTTGTTCTCCAGTGTCAGGCTGAGAAACCAACAAGTTTGCGATATCAACTCCCAATGCGGCCGAGTAGGTGGGATCGAGCGCGTGTTCTGCATCGACATATGCCGCTACACCACCTGCTTTTTGAACTTCAGCGACGGCATGTAATGCTAATGTCGTTTTACCAGAACTCTCTGGACCATAAATTTCAATAATTCGTCCTTTTGGGAGTCCACCCCCCAAGGCGAGATCAAGAGTGAGCGCACCGCTTGGAATGGTTTCCACTCTCATGCGGCTAGCATCACCCAGACGCATAATCGTTCCCTTACCGAAGGTGCGATCGATTTGAGTCAACACCAAATTTAAAGCTTTTTCGCGTTCAGATATTTCACTATTGCTGGTTTTAGCCATTCGCACCTCAATCTAAGACTCTGTGGGATTTGTGAAGATTGGTCAACTCGGTCAGGGGGTGGGTAAACTCAAGTCTAACGCTAGAACTTAAATCTCAGAACTGTTGGTCTACGGTGTGTAGAAGAAATTGCTTGGTAGACAGCAAAGAGCCTGTCCCAAAACCCATTTTGTAAGGTGGGCATTGCCTACCTTACCTGTGATACATCAAATGCGATCGAGGTTTTGGGATAGGCACTAAGCCTGCACCAACAGCAGCCTGTTTACAGTAGACTTCCAGTGGCAAGGGTTAGACATCCATGCGCTACACCAGTCAGCCCGACGATCTGGATTCTGGTCAGTCTAGCTACCCTAGAAAGAGACATGCCTAACACTGCCTCTCTATATTGCCTCTATCGTAATGATTGCCTCTATCGTAATGCGTTTTTTGATTTTACCATACAAATGTACTAAATTAAGTAACAATTAACCCACGATCGACTCTCAGGTAGGGGTAGGGTAAGAGGGAAATGTCCGGAGCCTTCTTCAGCCGATCGTCGTCCAAGAAATAGAAATTAAATAGCAATTCTTGTAGAACGGGCAGCTTGCCTGTCCAGGCGAGTGAAGACACCCACTCCACAATGTATTACAGCCGTTTCCCCTGGCATAAGCCACCCACCCACCCATCCCCCCCATCCACACGCAATTGTGGTTTACTCATCTGAAAATCGCTGTAACAGGCAGGGTGGACATTGCCCACCCACAAAAGGGTTTTCGGATAAGCTCTTACTCGCGTTGAGCCTTATGAAGGTACATAAAGTTTTAGTAGGGAGTGTATCGAAGATTCACTGTGGGAAAACTAAGTAGCACAGTCGTATCATCGTTGTTTCACTCGTTACTCTCCCACATCTATCCTTCTTATGACCTCTGCTGATATTCAGGATTCGTTCAACCAGGAAAGCCTGCTGCGCCACATCACCGATCGAATCCGACGATCGCTAGAACTGCAAGATATCCTCACCTCAACCGTCGCTGAGGTGCGATCGTTTTTGGGAACCGATCGGATCATGATCTACAAGTTTCATCCAGATGAAAGTGGGCAGGTTGTAGCAGAGTCTATTCACGAGAACCTGCCATCACTACTAGGACTTAATTTTCCCGCCGATGATATTCCACCCCATGCTCGACAGCTTTTCTTAGAGTCACGGGTGCGATCGGTTGTCGATGTTGAGTCTCAGCAGATTGGGCAAAGTCTGATGCACGATCCGTACACAGGCGATGCGCTGTTGGGCGAGTTTGAATATCGCCCTCTCGATCCGTGCCATGCTGAATACTTGACAGCGATGGGAGTTAAATCCTCTTTAGTCACCCCAATTATCTACCAGAATCAACTGTGGGGATTGTTGGTCTCGCATCATGCTGAATCAAAAATAATTTCAGAGTCGCAGATTTGTGGAATTCAGCTTGTGGTCGATCAACTTGCGGTGGCGATCGCCCAATCCACGCTCCTGATCCAAGCCCGTGAACAAGCGGATCGAGAAGCGATGATCAACCACATCACGGTGTTACTGCATTCTCTACCCACGATCGAGCTACAAGCGGCTTTAGAAGAGATCGTTACAACATTGCAAGGATCAGGCGGACGATTAGCCATCTTTACAAGGTCAGATCAGGTTTCTTATGGCAACAGCGCAACAGACGATTTGATCAAGGTGTATACCTGCGGTAAACAGCCCATGATGCCAGAGCAAGCAAAGTTCTCGTTCATGGAGCAATACAACGTCTGGCAAAGCTATTTTCAATCAGTGGGTCAGGCTCAGTCTTGGGCAATTTCTGATCTGTATGACGTTTCTGATTTGCGGAACTTGCAACCCGCATTTCGACCAACGTCCATCCGCAGTCTTTTGATCATTCCCTTGCAAGCTCGTCAGCGGATGGTTGGCTACCTGAGTATATTTCGAGATGAAATTGCAACAGAAACCTTGTGGGCGGGACAGTTTGATCCAGATGCCCGACAACTTTATCCTCGGCAATCTTTTGACGTGTGGCGACACTCCCAGCATGGGCAAGTGCAGCAATGGACGGAGAGTGATCTTGAGCTAGCCGTAGCCTTGAGCAGTCAGGTTGCCTCTGCGATCGAACAATATGAACTCTATCAACAGGTTTGGGCACTCAACGCTAATTTGGAAAACCAAGTACGGGAGCGCACCACCGAACTTCAGCAGATGACCGAACAACAGCGCATCTTGTTCAAAGTCGTGACTAAGATTCGTGAATCGCTTGACCTCAATACAGTCTTCAACACGACCGTACAGGAAGTTCGTCAATCGTTGAATGCCGATCGCGTTGCGATTCACCGTTTCACGCCTGCCTCGGATTTGGAGAGTAGCTCGATCGTGGCGGAAGATGTACTACCCCAATTTATATCTATCCTTGGGCGAACCATTCAAGATCATTGGTTCAAACAGAAATATACCGATTTATATCGTCAGGGACGAGTATTCGCTGTTGATGATATTCACACGATCGGACTGGAAGATTGTCATGTTCAACTGTTGAATCAGTTTCAGGTGAAAGGAAATCTGGTTGTACCGTTGACAAACGGAGAGGATCTCTGGGGCTTGCTATGCGTTCATCATTGCGCTCAAGCTCACCATTGGGAATTTTCTGAAATCCAATTTGTTAGCCAAGTTTCGGCTCAGCTTAGTGTGGCAGTCGAGCAAGCCGATTTATTAGCTCAAACTCAAGAGCAAGCCAATCAACTAGCTCAAATGCTTCAGAATTTGCAAAAAGCGCAAACCCAATTAGTTCAAACCGAAAAAATGTCGAGTTTAGGACAATTGGTTGCTGGAGTTGCCCATGAAATTAATAATCCTGTTAATTTTATCTATGGAAATATTGCCCATGTCAGTGAGTATGCAGAGGATTTGCTGAGCTTGATGCGGCTTTATCAAAAACACTATCCCACTCCTGACACTGAGATTCAAGAACGGGCAGAGACGATCGACTTCGATTTCTTGGCAAGTGATTTGCCTAAAACGCTATCTTCAATGAAGTTGGGAGCCGATCGCATCCGGCAAATCGTCCTGTCATTGCGAAATTTTTCACGGCTTGATCAAGCAGAAATGAAATCTGTGGATATTCATGAAGGAATTGATAGCACATTACTGATTCTGCATCATCGTTTGAAGACCAAATCAGACTCTTCTGGAATTGAACTCGTGAAAAAATATGGCAATTTACCACTTGTTGAATGTTACGCCGGACAACTAAATCAGGTCTTTATGAATTTGCTGAGTAATGCCATTGATGCGCTTGAAGAGTGGAATGCAAAACGATCGCTCAGCGAAATTCAAACGAATCCTGCTACTATCCAGATCCGGACAGATATGATCGATCGCGATCGCGTTGCCATTCATATTTCAGATAATGGCATGGGTATCCCGAAACACGCTCAAAAACACCTATTTGATCCTTTCTTCACCACAAAACCTGTAGGTAAAGGAACTGGATTGGGACTATCGATTAGTTATGAAATTGTCGCAGACAAACATAAGGGCGATTTGAAATGTATGTCTCTGCCCGGACAAGGGGCAGAATTTATAATTGAAATCCCCATTCGACAGTCTATCTTCAGAAAGTGATCTAGATTTCTCACGTCTTTTGCCCAAGTATTTCAGCAATCCTGCCGAAGTAAAAACATCGAATTACGCCTAGCTTTTTTAGTAGGGCAATTATTTTATCGATCGCTAAAACAAATTGGAACAAGATACTTTCTTCAGCAGAAATGTGGCAGATTCAGGCTTCTCAGAATCTTCTGGCTATAGGCACAAATACAAATTTTGAAGTGGTATAGAAACCTCAAGTGTGAACGCAGTAATACTGACCCATGAAAACAATTTTGGTGATTGATGACGACAAAGCCATTCGAGACTTAATTCAAGAATTACTTACCGTTGAAGGATTTAATGTATTAGCCGCTGAGTCGGGTCATGCTGGAATAGAACTTGCCCAAAATCACCGACCAGATTTAATTCTTTGCGATGTCCAAATGCCCTATATGGACGGCTATAACGTTCTATTAAGCTTGCAACAAAATCCCTCAACAGCCTTGATTCCGTTTATTTTTCTCACTGCAAGTGGAACTCGCGAGGATTTGCGTCGGGGCATGAATTTGGGTGCAGATGACTATCTTGTGAAACCCTGTATCCCTGAAGAACTGATAAGCGCGATCGTCAGCCGTTTGGAAAAGCAGACTGTGATCCAAACTCAAACTCAGAAGCAACTAGACAGTCTTCGCACTAGCATTGCAATGTCGCTACCGCATGAATTCCATACGCCCTTAAATGGGATTTTGCTATACTCAGAGCTATTGGCAGAGGGGTACAATACGATCGAGCGTACCGAACTTGCCAACATCGCTACAGGCATTCGTACTTCTGCCGATCGTCTCTATCGATTGGTTCAAAAGTTCCTTCGCTATGCTCAGCTAGAAATCATTGCACGAGATCCAGAACGCTTGGAAATTCTTAAAAAGAATATCACTCATTATCCTGCTCCCTTGATTCAAGATATTGCCATCCACCTTGCCAGAAACAGCCGCAGAGAAGCTGACTTACATCTCAATTTAGAAAATGCTCTCATCCGGATTTCGGATCTTAAACTGCAAGAACTGATAGAAGAGTTAATTGAGAATGCTTTCAAATTCTCAAGAGCCGGAACAACGGTTCAAGTTTCCAGCACTGCTAACTCACCGCAGTTCACCATCTGCGTCACAAATACTGGGCGTGGGATGACGGCTGAGCAAATTGCCAGCTTAGGAGCCTATATGCAGTTTGACCGCAAAATCTATGAGCAGCAAGGCTCTGGATTAGGGCTGACGATCGCGAAACGTCTTACGGAGTTACATGGCGGAAGTCTGATGATTGAGAGTACGCCGGGTGAACTAACGATCGTTCAAGCCATACTTCCGCTTGCTGATCCAAACGTGGATACTTTATCGGCAGCATGAGGGGGAGAGATGAAGGATGAGGGATGAAAATTCAGTTTCTATGCCGGTTTCACTAAATGACTGGATGTGGGAAATCGCGGCTGTAGCTCTGGACTTTGAATAGAATTTAGTCGATACTTGTTTGAGGAATCATCGATTTAGATCTATTGTTTTGACATAAGGATAATCGAGAGGAAGCTATGGCGGATATTGTGGATATTGCGGTTGGAGCAGGTTCGTTTACGACACTCGTGACAGCCGTACAAGCAGCAGGATTGGTAGAGACACTAAAAAGTCCGGGTCCGTTTACGGTGTTTGCACCAATGATGACGCATTCGCTAAATTGCCTCCAGGGACGATTACAACATTGGTACAAAATATTCCTCAACTGACTCGAATTCTCAAGTTTCATGTTGTCCCTGGAAAGCTGACCCAATCCGATTTGGCCCAACTTGATGTCGTCACCTCAGTCGAAGGATCACCCATCCCGATCGACTGCTCTGAGGGGTTTGAAGTCAAAAATGCAACAGTTGTGGCAGCCGATATTGAGGCGGATAACGGTGTGATTCATGTGATCGATCGAGTGATTTTGATGGGATGAGTGAGGAGGTGGGGAGGTGGAGAGGCAGGAGAACACTCCATCACTCCATCACTCCATCACTCCATCACTCCATCACTCCGAGTAGCTTACAACAAGCCGTCTAGCTCGATTGCTTCAATCACTTGCAGTCCACGCGGGTCGCCGACTTTCAGGACGGCTGCTCTTGCGTCTTCACGGACGCCCATTTCCTCATCTTCTGCAAACGCTTCGATTAAGGCATCGATCGCCGTGGCATAAATGACATTTGAGGGGAGATCTCGACAGAGTTGACCGATCGACCAAGCGCAGTTACTTCGCACCGCCGCAATGGGGTCGCGCCGTAAGGCTTCAATCAGAGGAGGAATAGCCGCTACGATCGCCTCATACCCGACGATCGCCATTTGTGCCAACGCACTGGCTGCCCACAGACGCACAGCCGAAATATCAGTTTTGAGGGCATCGATCAAGGGGTCAAGGGAACGACGATCGCGACAGTTTCCCAATGCCCAAACAATTCCTTTGCGGACATAACCATTCCAATCTCGCTGCAACTGCTGGATTAGCGGCTCCACTGCTGTTGGGCTAGGGTTGCGTCCAAGTCCATAAGCGGCACTGACCCGTACTAGTGGGCAGGCATCCGCGAGAAAACGAATCAGGTGGGGAATTGCCCGATCGTCTTCTAGTTCACAGAAGGCTCTAGCCGCTAGCATCCGCTGCTGATTGTCAGGAGACTCCAGGAGAGCTAACATCTCCTCTGGATCAGGCTGCGCTTCCTCAGCTTCAGCCTCTATCCCCACTTGATCGAGCGGATCTAGCTCAATTTCAGATTCAAGTACGGTTAAATCGTCATTGTCATACATACTGTCACTTTACAGCAAAGCCGATCCCCAGGCATAAGCGAAACCCTATCAATTAAAATTGCAAAATCCGAAATCCAAAATTGCTAGTCACACAAGTATTTGGCTTGAAACTATATAGTGGTTTTAGGACAATACAACACGCTGATGAGCATCCAGGCTTCTGTATTGGAAAAGCTATTGCGAAGATCGCCCCAATTGCGCCCCCAGTTGTATTTCAAGTCCTCCTTGACTGCCTTGTCTCATGCAATGGAGGATCAAGTGTTGGCGGGAGGGGCGCAGCAATCACTCATTATTGCCAGTTTCCAGCGAGAACGATTCTATCGCCAGGAAGCCCACCGATATGAGCGAATTGCAGCACTGACGCCTCATGTCTATGTCTTAGCGGCTCCTGAAACAAGCTTCATTAGTGCCTCTAAAGAGTATGAGACGATCGCCTTTGACCCTACTGATCAACTGAGCCATGAATGGCATTTAGTCGTAATCGGGCAACAATATGCAAGCTGTTTAGTTTGTCAAGAGCGGCAAACCGTCCCTAATTCAAGCGATGGCACTGACTTGCCTGCAATGGATCAAACGCGCCGATTTGAAGGGATTTGGACGTTCGATCGCCAAGTTAGCTGCCAAGCCGCCGAAATTCTGCTCGATCGCATCCTCCTTTATCGTCCAGAGCTAAAAGCCAAGATTAAGCAGGCAAAGACTCAATTTTTGACAGAAATACCCTCTGGTATTCGGGAGGTCGATCCTGATCCTTTCGCTGAGCGACTTGTCACTTACTTGCAAGCGGGGCAATATAAGCTGCTGAAAGCCTATCGCTCGATCACGGCTCAAGAACGGAAAGAACGGTTGATTAATTTAATCACCTCAGCAATCCGGCGATCGCTTGACCCAAACGAAATCTTCCGAGTCGCCGTTGAAGAACTGGGACAAGCAACGCATGTTTGTCGCTGTTTGATCTATCGCTGTAAAGCCACAGACACGACGACGACTATCACGTATGAAGCCCGCTCTGACTTGTCACTGCCTTCTCTGGTGGGTCAACTCTGGTCATTGCAAGACAATCCACTCTTTCAGACGGTGATTGAACGCCAGGAACCGATCGCCATTACTAATACCCAAACCACCGAAAGCTATGACTTGTCTGAAATGAAAGGGCGGATTGAGCGCTGGCAGATTCGATCGTGGCTAATGGTGCCCTTGATCTACCAAGGACGCATCTTGGGAATGGTCGAACTCCAGCATTGTCAAGTCAACCCCCATGCCTGGTCACAAGACGAAATTGGGCTAGTGGAAGCGGTCGCGGTTCAACTGGGAGTGGCGTTGATTCAAGCAGAATCGTTCGCTAATCTGGAAGAACTCAATCAGCAGCTAGAAGCGTTAGAACGCACCCGCAGTAACCTAATCGCCATCACTGGACACGAACTCCGGACTCCTCTATCCACGATTCAAGTTTGCCTGGAAAGCCTCGCCAATGAGCCAGATATGCCACCGGAACTGCGCCAGGTTATGCTTAACACAGCATTAACCGATGCTGAACGAATGCGAAACTTAATCCAGGACTTTATTACGCTGTCTCGATTGGAAAGTGGTCGGGTTCAGTGGCATCTAGAACCGATCGCCCTAGACGAATGTGTGAATCTGGCACTCAGCAGCATCCGGACTCGCCAATCTAGTGAATCTCTGCCTCAGATTCGGGCGCAGGTTCCCTTAGAATTGCCTCCAGTTCAAGCCGATGGTGAACGAGTGGTGGAAGTTCTCTCGAAACTACTCGACAACGCCTGTAAGTTTACGGCTCCGGAAGGGGAAGTAGTGATCGAGGCAAAGCCCAATGGTGGCAAGATGCTGGAAGTTACTGTCACTGATACAGGACGAGGAATTGAGCCAAACCGCCTAGAGGCAGTGTTCGATCGCTTCTATCAAGAAGAAGGCGCACTCCGACGTACCGCAGGTGGGACTGGCTTAGGGCTGGCAATTTGCCGGCAAATTGTCTTGGGATTAGGTGGACAAATTTGGGCAGAATCCGCAGGCAGAAATAAAGGCAGCCAGTTTCACTTCACCTTGCCGATCGCTTCAGAAGATACCCACCCAGTCAATGGTAAACCACAGCCAGAACCAAGCCCGGCTCCCAAAACCCGCCGCTCCAGCCGTAAACGGGCAACTTTAAGCTAGAGAAATGACGTTCAATCCACGTATGGACATTAATCTCCCCGATGTGGTTGCTGAAGTGACAGCCGCATTTCAACGCTACGAAACCGCACTTGTTAGCAATGATGTGGCTGTTCTTGACGAGTTGTTTTGGAACAGTCCTCATACACTTCGCTTTGGCGCAACTGAAAATCTATATGGTTATGAAGCGATCGCTGCTTTTCGGGGTGCCCGCTCTCCAAAAGGACTCGATCGTACCCTCTTTAACACCGTGATCACCACCTACGGACGCGACTTTGCCACTGTCAACACCGAATTCCAGCGCAAAGACTCGGGTAAAACTGGACGACAAAGCCAAACTTGGATGCGAACCTCTGAGGGCTGGCGCGTCGTGAGTGCCCATGTTTCACTACTGAGCTAGCTAGAGGTCAGGAACTTTAGTTGATAACCGTTACGTCAGCATGAGTACCCTCTTCATCCCTTTGGGTGATGCGGCTGGGTGAAGTTGCTGAACTTTACCGTGAGCAACAATTTAGGCATGGTCTATCTGGAAGTTACAGAGGAGATAGTGTCACACCCATCTGTTCATCATTCGATTGCTGAGGGCATAACGGAATGGGGTTTAGCTGATGGCTTCCCCATAGGTGAACCAGACCCGCAAACTCCATATTGCAAAAATGGTGTGGTTGAAGGAGTGGATCAGATTATGGAGCGGTTTTTTAGCGCCCTTTCCATTACCTTGATGCTGATGGGTCTATCTGCATTGACCCAGATTCAGCCTTCTCGTAGCCCGATCGACCAAGTTGTGAACGCTGGATTGATGTCTCGTTTTCCGAATGGGGATTTTCGGGCGAATGAAACAATCAATCGAGCCGAGCTTGCCAGAATCTTGGTGAAGACATTTCATCTCGATCGCCGTCACTCTGAATATGAAACGATGATGCCGATCGAAGATGTCCCCGCTTCACATTGGGCATACCTTGATATTCAAATTGTCCTTCGTGACCGAATCATGACGGGATACGGTGAGGGCAGGTTTCGTCCTGATCAACGAATCACACGGGCAGAGGCGTTTGCTATTTTTGCTCAAGCCCAAGGCGTGTATCAGTTTCCGGAGCAGACCATTCGAGAGGTGCTAGCTCCCTATTCGGATGCTGCCGAGATTCCAGACTGGGCAAGAAAATCGATGGCGACCGCCTTGTATGAGGGATATGTCAATCTCAAATCAAACGATCAGATTGCTCCCCTTAGCCCGATGACTCGCGGAGATATGGCATACACGCTTAATCTCTATCTAAAACGGCAGAATTCTTCAGCCGTTTTATCGTTGCCAATGACCAACCAACTCAGACTTCATCAGATCTTCAGCCAAAACTCAGGAGGCTTTTCGATTCCTTTAACCAGCCTCTCTGATCCCCTGCCTATGCTGGTAGCAACTACGAACTCAGACCACCCTAAACTCTTCGATCGCTGGGGTAATAAAGCACTCCCCCACTTGTGAACAATAGATGGTGAAATTATGAACACCTCATCTGCACTACATCCTCAACACTCTCCTAGTTGTAATCTGCTTCAGCCAATTCGCCAGTGGTTAGATGATTTTGAAATCCGCAACGCGAAAACGGCTCACTTCATTGCCAAACGGATTCCGGCTCAATGCCCTTTCGAGCGAGATATTAAGCTTTTCGATCGCACGGTGGTACACATTCCCCCCTTGTGTAAGCTGAATCCTCTTTACGAACAGTTTGTCGGGTTGCGCTTCCGTGCCCTCTGCTATCTGGCAGATGAGTGTGGTGAAGATATTCGTGCTTACTGTTAAGGGATCTGGTACGGGAGCTGACAGTTAAACCGGCGATTTGCCTGGCTCTGAAGATACAAGGGTGGGCAATGTCCACCCTACCTGTCACTTGCCCACTCTACCTGTCACAGACTGCGGTAAGCTGATTAGGTGCTTAAAAAAGCGTGTCTAATCAACCCTTCGCAGTCTCTCTAAATATTTCTTCGCAATGATCGCTAGCCCTCCCCGCCCGATTCGTATTGGTTCTCGTAAAAGCCAGTTAGCCCTTGTGCAGACCTACTGGGTACAAGAACAACTACAGCAGCGATTTGTCGATCGCCTGTTTGAAGTTCACACGATGAATACTCAAGGTGACAAAATCCTGGATGTCGCGCTGGCAAAAATCGGAGATAAGGGGTTATTCACGAAAGAATTAGAGTTGGGAATGTTGAACGGAGATATTGATTTTGCCGTTCACTCCCTCAAAGATCTGCCCACGCGCTTGCCAGAAGGCTTGATCTTAGGTTGTGTCACTGAGCGCGAAAATCCGGCAGATGCCCTTGTCGTTCATGCCAATCATCACGATAAACAGATTGATACGCTACCAGAAGGAGCAGTCATCGGCACTTCCTCCCTGCGTCGATTGGCACAACTCCGTCATCACTACCCTCACCTCACCTTTAAAGATATCCGGGGCAACCTCAATACCCGTCTACAAAAGTTAGATAATGGCGAATATGACGCGATTATCCTAGCAGTCGCCGGACTGAAACGGCTCGATATGGCAGATCGCATTCATCAAGTCCTTTCCCCTGAAGTCTCGCTTCATGCCGTGGGGCAAGGCGCATTGGGGATCGAATGCCGTGCGGAGGACAATGAAATTATGCTGCTGCTGAAAGCATTAGAGCATCAACCCACTGCCCAACGCTGCGATGCAGAACGGTCTTTCTTACGCGAATTGGAGGGAGGCTGTCAGGTGCCGATCGGCGTAAATACAACCTTAGATGGAGAAATGCTCACCCTTGTCGGGATGGTTGCTAGCATTGACGGTGAACAATTGGTGAAAGGAAGTGTGACGGGGAAGGCGATCGACGCTGAATCTGTGGGCATTCAACTGGCTCACCAACTTCGAGAGCAAGGAGCGACTGAGATTTTGGAGGAAATTTTTACTCAAATTCAGAGGTGATGCAAGGATGGAGAGGGAAGGATGAAGGATTTTTAACTCTGACTTCTGAATCTGTGGCTCTTAATCCCTAACTTCTGCTCCTCAGGTGTTGATCCCCAACTCCTGATCTCTACTCCCCACCCTCTGATCCCCGATCTGTTGTAGATTGGTAAAAACTTAGTAACATACCTCAACTTTATGTAAAGTGAGGTTGGCGATCAAAAAATCTATATTCATTGCAGGGGACATAGGAATTACTATGCGAATTCTGTTTGTTGCGGCGGAAGCAGCACCCATTGCCAAGGTTGGTGGAATGGGAGATGTGGTGGGAGCTTTACCCAAAGTACTGAGGGCAATGGGGCATGATGTGCGAATCTTCATGCCTTACTATGGTTTCCTGCCTGACAAGATTAAGGTTCCTAAGACACCCATCTGGAAGGGTTCGGCAATGTTCCAGGATTTCCATGTCTACGAGACGAAATTACCTGGGACTGATGTTCCGCTTTATCTGTTTGGGCATTCCTCGTTCTCTCCTCGGCGTGTCTATTACGGTGAAGATGAAGATTGGCGGTTCACTCTGTTTGCGAACGGAGCCTTAGAATTTTGCTGGAAATACTGGAAACCTCAAATCGTTCACTGCCATGATTGGCACTCTGGCATGATTCCAGTTTGGCTAAATGAAGACCCTGAAATTAAAACAGTATTTACAATTCACAATCTGGCATATCAGGGTCCGTGGCGGTGGCGGTTGGAGCAGATCACCTGGTGCCCGTGGTACATGCAGGGACATAATACGATGGCGGCGGCTGTCCAATTTGCAGATATGGTGACAACCGTGTCTCCAACGTATGCTGAACAAATTCGGACTCCCGCCTATGGAGAGCAACTAGACGGGTTACTCTCTTTCATCGGTGGTAAAACAGTCGGAATTTTGAATGGTATCGATCGCGAGTTATACAATCCGGCAACCGATCGCAGCATCACTCAAACCTTCACTGCCGACACATTAGACGATCGAGCGGCAAACAAAATTGCACTGCAAGAAGAGTTGGGGCTGGAGGTCAACTCTAGCGCCTTCCTGATGGGGATGGTGTCGCGCTTGGTCGAGCAGAAAGGGCTAGATCTGCTGCTTCAGATTCTCGATCGCTTCATTGCCTACTCTGACGCTCAGTTTGTTGTGTTGGGCACGGGCGATCGCTACTACGAAACCCAGCTTTGGCAGCTAGCATCCCGTTATCCCGGTCGTGTTTCAGCCTATCTGCTGCATAATGACACCCTGGCTCGCCGGATCTATGCTGGTTCTGATGCCTTCTTGATGCCCTCTCGCTTTGAACCGTGCGGAATTAGCCAGATGTTAGCCCTCCGCTATGGATGTGTCCCGATCGTGCGTCGCACAGGGGGGCTAGTGGATACTGTGACCCACCACGATCCGATGGCGCAATCAGGCACGGGCTATTGTTTCGATCGCTATGAACCTCTTGACCTTTACACCTGTCTGGTGCGGGCATGGGAAGGCTTCCACTACAAAAATACATGGCGATCGCTTCAGCAACGGGGCATGGCTGAGGATTTTGGTTGGGATAAATCGGCGATCGAGTATGTCACAATCTATAAACGGATTTTGGGTATTTCAGGGGAAGAGCCGACTGAAGATTCCACTACTCCAGCGCCAGCCGATGTAAAGTCCGAAACGGGTGAAGGTCAGCCCGGAATTGCAACTGGTAAACAGCCCGAACTAGTGCCCTAGCGACAGGTTTCTCCGATTGAGTGGAAGTATGCGGCAACTTGGGGCAAAGAAGCGTCAAAAACAATCTGCTGCGGCTGTTTGGGAAACTCCCCGCTCAGCTCGCGGCGGGGAGTAGTTCATGTAAAGTGCCTCCATCCGGGGGGCATTTTTTCTGTATCTATATCGACAGCCACTTGGGTTAGGACGGGGTGCAGGGGTTCCACCCCTGGCTCCCACACCCCCTTTAATCCCGACGGTCTAACCTGTATGGCGACAGCTATAAAAGCCAGAATTTGGGATGAGACAGTGCGGAGGACTGAAATTACTCCTATCACAGTTAGGTTGTTCAGAGCAAAATCTACCCGTTGCAAAATCCGACGAAATATCGAATACGATCTCTAAAACCTGATGGCTAATTGCTCTGATATTCTGAATAAAGCTTTTGGTCGATCGCGTCGGTTATGGCTCAGCCTGATTTCCTCAAACTAGTTCAGCAAGGTGATCCAGCCGCGATCGCGCTTTTACTCAACCAAACGCTCCAGCCTAGAGGAGTGATGGCAAAGGTCGTTATTAAGGATGACTGTCTGAAGGTGTTGTTAACGGCTGGTCGCCCGCTAGAGCAACGAGCGTTCGTCCAGTTAGTCCAAAAGCAAATCGGAGAGTTGAGTATTCAATCCATTACGATGGTTCGGGTTTACAGCCGACAAATTGGAGAGCAAGCCCCCAACTGGTCACAGGACTTTGTTCCAACTCCTCAGTCTCAGAAGTTGCAGAGTTTGTCTACTCAGAACGCCCATCCCGAATCTGGAGCGATCGTAAAGAGCCAGACAGGGGCGATCGTAAAGTATACCGCGTCGGAATCAAAGGATTTTTGGTCAACGCTTCGCACATTTCAGTTTGATTCAGTTTTTCCCTATCGTGAGGTGCTCAGCAGAGAACTTTATCGCAGCAATACCGTCCGATTGTTGCTCTTCCTGGGGCTGTTTCCACTGATGATTAATTTCTTTGCGGAACAAGCCAGCGTTGCTCAAATCGCCTGGTTGATTGGGATCTATTATGCTTCCATCTGGGGAGTCGTTCTCTATAACCTGATTCAGCCCATGCAATTTTCTTGGGGCAATACGCTGAAATGCGTTCTATTTACCACCTTCATTGGGATTCCAACTTTACTGTTTTTCCAGCGAATTCCTCCCTTCAACACGCTTTACAATGCCCTTAACGGAGGACTGATGGCTCAGTTGGCTGGCTTTGTCCTGGGTGTGGGGGTGCTGGAAGAACTTTGTAAGGCACTGCCTGTTTATTTATTGTTGCTGCGTCGAGGCAGACTGAGCGATCCTCACACATCGGCATTCTACGGAGCCATGTCTGGCTTAGGGTTTGCGATCGCTGAAGGAGGCGCTTACTCGTTACGCTATGCCTTCGGGTTGTCCAGGGGGGAAATTGGTCTAGGGTCTTATGTTGCCGCCAACACCATTCGATTTGTCTCCCTGCCGCTCTTTCACGCCATCCTCGCCGGGATCGTTGGCTATTTCATTGGGTTAGCCGCTATTAATCCATCGCGAAAGGGAGCCATTTTGTTCATTGGAGTAGCGATCGCCGCACTCCTACACGGCTTTTACAACACATTTGCCAATAGCATTGGTGGGTTATTCATTATTGGGTTTTCGATTCTGCTGTTTGTCACCTATCTCCGTCGCAGCAAGCAACTGGTAGAAGAAATGCGGCAAGCCGAGCGCGATCGCCAAAAGTAAGCCGATCGAGGCTAAATTACAAACTATCAGGATCGATACCGAGTTCTCTTAATTTAGCCGCGAGTTTGTCTGCTCGTTGTTTTTCTTGCTCAGCAATAAGGGCAGTCTCTTCTGGAATCGGAACCAGTTGACCGCTTGCGGTGAAGAAGCGGAGTTGATCGTGATGAATGCCCAGAAATAATTGGAGTTGTTGACTCCAGAACCATCCTTGCGTATTAGGTTGAATTGGTTGATATTGACCACTAATGAGAGAAAATCCAGCAAATTCTAGAGTTTCAGGGTCAAACCAGAAATATTCGGGTGTGCGGAAGATATCTTGATAGAGTTGTTTCTTGAGTCCTTTATCAATCGCCGCTGTCGTTTTAGACAACAATTCCACAATCATATTTGGATATTTGCCGCCTTCTTCCCAAACTATCCAACTTTTGCGAGGTTTAGGTGATGTTCCCAATACAACGAAGAAATCAGGACCGCGACAATCCTCTGACTTACGTTTTTCAGGACTATAGTAAATGGTCAGATTGCCTGCTGCAAAATAGTCATCCCGATCGCGCCACCACCAATCAATGCACTTTAGAAGAAGTAGCATTTGCAGCAAATGCGGATAGGTTTCCATTGGTGGCTCGTTACTCTCTAGATCAGTCGGCGGGAGGATGATATCATTCCATTCCGGATCAGGGGTATTGAGATCTCTGGCAATAGACATAGGTTCCACTCGACTTTGTCTAGCTCGATCGACTACTGAGTTGCTTTGAGCCTAGCGTAAATGGGTGGATGGGTGGATGGGTGGATGGGTGGATGGGATTTTTGCAAAGCTCTAAGGTTTCTCTGGCTTTGTGTCTTCGTGCCTTTGTGGTTAAGACGGAAGTGATTTTATTCTCACTCCTAAGTTGCGTTAGCTGTCGCTTGTTGTTCTTTGAGGGCATCCAGAAAGGCATAGACCGCAGGGGGATGAAGGGCTTTTGCTAGGACCGCCACTCGGATGATTCGCTCTAGCGCCACAGGTAAACGACACACTTGGATGGTGGGTGGCAAGGGTTCAGCAGACAAACGAGCAACGACGGCTGCCCCCAATCCTTGCATGACCATGCTGACGATCGTAGAAGATTCTTGAATTTCATAGGCGGCTTGAATGGAACGTTGCACACTGATCAGATAGTCACGAATCAGGTTGGCGCAACAATAAATCTTCTGCGGCGGCATAATCAGGGGCAGAGTTGCGAGTTGTTCCCACGTAATTTGATTATTCGCAACTTTAATATGCGGGGGAAGCAACGCCACCATCTCGTCGCGCACAAGTTCCCAGGTTTCAAAGTCATCTGGGGGAAGGCGGCAGAAGAACCCCACATCGGCTCGTCCTTCGCGCAGAGCTTGTTCGACTTGTGCATTATCTTGACATTCGACTAGGGTAATGGTGATTCCGGGGAAGCGTTGACGAAATTCAGCGATCGTTCTCGGTAGCACATGGGTCGCAACGCTACGAAAGGAGGCAATTCGGACTTGTCCACCTGCCAACCCCTTTGACAAGATCGCTTTGTGACCGATCGCCTCGACTAACCGCAAAATCTCTTGAGCATCATCCAAAATGTCTTCGCCTACTGGGGTCAATGTGGCTCCATGACGACCGCGCGAAAGCAGAACAATGCCAAGTTGAGCTTCAAGGCTGGCGATCGCATGGCTGACTGCTGACTGTGACACCTCTAACGACAAAGCGGCTTCACTGAAGTTGCCGTGCTTCACCACCGCCACGAGGGAACGCAATTGGGATAACTTGAGGGCTTCGAGATTCATGATGTCCGTTCACTCTTAGATTAATCATATTGCGGACTTGACTCACTTCTTTCAGTGTATCGAGGAAGGCATAAACCGCAGGCGGATGAAGGGCTTCAGCAAAAACGGCAGCACGGATCACTCGTTCAAGTGGAACTGGTAAACGGTAGATCTGCACATCAGGCGGCAGGGGTTCGGCGGCAAGACGGGCAATGATCGTGGCACCCAAGCCTTGCATCACCATGCTGACGATCGTTGAATCTTCGCGGATTTCATAAGCAGCATTCACAGGTTGTTGCAATCCTGTCAGATGAACCCGAACCAGGACAGCGCAGTAGTCAGAGTGGGGCGGCATGATTAAAGGGTAGGTAGCCAGATGATCCCAGGTGAGTTGATTATTAGGAACCTTGGCATCGGGGGGAAGCAACGCAATATATTCGTCCCGTAGCAGATCCCACGTTTGCAGGTCAGGCGAGGGGGGTAAACAGATGATCCCTACGTCAGCCCGTCCTTCTCGTAAGGCTTGCTCAATGCGATCGTCACCCCGATGCTCCATGATCGTGACGCTGATTCCCGGATATCGCTGGCGAAATTTGGCGATCACTTCTGGCAACAAATGAGTTGCAGCACTCCGAACCGATGAAATTCGGACTTGCCCACCTTCTAACCCTTTTGAAAGACTCGCTTCTTTGCCAATCACCTCAATCAATCGCAAGACTTCTTGAGCATGACAAACAACTTGTTCCCCGATCGGTGTGAGGGTAGCACCGTGCCGACCGCGTGAGAGTAAGACGACACCGAGTTCATCTTCCAGGCTGGCGATCGCATGGCTGACTGCCGACTGAGACACACTCAAATTCAACGCCGCCTCGCTAAAATTCCCAGATTTGGCAACCGCAACCAGGCAACGGAGTTGGGATAACTTGATAGCTTCTAAGTTCATAATTTTGGGTTAGGCTTTGGTTTAAGCCGCGAGGAGTTTGCCAGATTGACTCATTTCTTTCAGGATATCCAGGAATGCGTAGACGGCTGGCGAATGGAGCGCCTCTGTCAACACGCAGACACCGATCACGCGCTCCAGAGGCATGGGTAACGGTCTGGCTTGCACTCTGGGTGGGAGAGGTTCGGCGGCGAGGCGGGGCAACAGCGCAATTCCTAAGCCTTGATTGACCATGCTCACGATCGTCGAGTCTTCCCGCACTTCATAGGTTGGATTCAGAGAATACCCCAGTTTGGCGCAGTGCGTTTCAATGCACTGCCGACAGCGATCGCCCTCCGACGAAAGAATCAGAGGATGTGCAAAGAGTTGCTTCCAGGTGAGAGGTGAGTTGGGCTGATAATCAAGCGGAATCAGCGCCACATAGTCATCGCGTACCAGTTCCCAAACCTCAAACTCATCTGTAGTCGGCAAAATCGTGATGCCAATATCGGCTCGTCCTTCACGTAACGATTGCTCCACAGGAATGCACCCCCCCGACTCACTGATATCCAGACTGATCGCCGGGAAGCGTCTGCGAAACTCTGCCATGACCGCAGGCAAAATATGCGTCGCGACACTGCGAAACGAAGCAATCCGCAGATGCCCCCCTTGCAACCCTTTGAACAGGTTCGCTTCCTTGCCAATGTCTTTTAGCAGACACAGCATCATCCGAGCATGAGCCAATACCCTTTCTCCGACAGGTGTTAGCATGGCTCCATGCCGACCACGAGACAACAGCACCACACCCAACTCTTGCTCTAAACTGGCGATCGCATGACTGACTGCCGACTGCGAAATCTTCAACTGTAACGCCGCTTCACTAAAGTTGCTGCACTCCGCTACCGTCACCAATGCCCGCAACTGGGATAACTTGACGTTGTCTAGATTCATGCCTCAGCCACCCCCTGCTTTTCTATGATTCTCTCTTAGATAGCTCAATTGCTCCAATCATAATCTATGAATTTTTTTCATAGAATCCATGCACAGTATCTTTTGATTTAAATTGAAATATTTTCTAAAGTTGAATTAAGCAGATCTAGCGAGTAAATTTAACCAGCCTCATCAAGTCTGAATCTGCATTGAATTCTATCCAGAACGTCTGATGCTGAAGTAGGTGAACGGCGATCGTTCTTGTTCTCAGTAAATGCTTCAGCAGTTTAAGGAGTTATTCGCTCATTCCAGAATTTGAAATCACTAAAGTGATCACCACGAGCGATGCCCAATCAAATATTACTGGGTTAATAGATAGGCTTTAAATGATTGGCATAGGCGATCGCGTTGAATCTGGCAAAGCGTGCGATCGACATCCTTCTGGCATTCCAGCTTAGCTATTTAGCCAATACGAAGCATCAGGCAACTTAATCACAATCAGGAAACTGCAATGAAAAACTATACGGCGAAAAACTCAACCCATCTGTTAGCTGGATTTCAAGCTCAACCGATCGAATCGAATCCTCATATGAAACATCCGGCTCATCTATTAGTGGGATATTCCGTTGAACCTAATCAATCAAAAACAACCCTAATAGAGCGTCCGCAGAAATCGATGATCCTTTCTGCATTAAATCGATTATGGCAAACCATAACAACCATTAACGTAGAGCCTCGAGTCTGGAAAAAGCACGATCGGTATGGCAATGTTTACTGGAGAACCTATGATCCAGCAACCGATCGATTAGCTTGGTTCGACACGGAGGAAGAAGTGCGTCGCTGGATTGAAGAGCGATACGCGCAGTGACATCCTCCCGACGCTCACCCGAAGCCTCAGCCAAGGTGTAGTTGTAGACGCGACGGCATTGCTCCAACCAATCAAGCATTTGAGCTTCCTGGTCAAGTCCTGGCATAGATTCGGTAGCTGTAGGTCAAGCAACATGCTCACATTCTAACAGATTTACATTCTCTGTTAGAAGCGATCGATAGGGTGTCGATTTTTGGGGCATCGTTCGCGTTCGCGGAGCGTGCGCTTTGCGTTTCCGCAGGAAATATCCCTCAATCGAGGCAGGGCTAGTTCTCGGCTATTTTCCTTCTTTCAATAGATCAGCCCTGCTTTAATTAAGGGGGACTTTGAGTGGTTTGGTTCCCACTTGTTAAGGCTACCGTGTACATACAAGTTCTTATCCATCGCTTGACAATTCATCCTTCATCTTTCATGGGCACTTCTCTTCAAGTTTTCCAGCCATTAGCCATCATTACAACCACTCCCATAGGAGTGACCCGACTTCAGCCTGTGTGGGAGCTAGGTGGAGCAACGCTTTGGCTTCCAGAATCGATCGCTCATTCCATTCAACCTTCAACCCTCAAAACTCAGTCTGTCCAGGTTTATCAAGGGTCACTTCAAGCGCATTTGGCTTCAATCTGGAGCGAGTATCGCGGGTTTGCGTTTTGTCTGGCGACTGGAGCCGTCGTGCGATTAATTGCGCCATTGCTGAACGATAAAGCGTCTGATCCGGCAATAGTCGTGGTAGACAGCAACGGACAGTTTGTGATTAGCCTGTGTGGAGGTCATCAGGGTGGAGCCGATCGACTAGCCAGAACGATCGCCCTCCAACTCGGCGCAACTCCCATTCTTACAGGTAGCGCAAACGGATTAGGATTACCGGCGATCGATACTCTCGGCACTCCCTTTGGCTGGACTCGTGGCACGGGAGATTGGACCGGAGTGAGCGCCGCGATCGCTCGTCAAGAACCCGTCCAAGTGATTCAAGAAACTGGCTCAACCCTGTGGCATGATCACCTACCCGCCGGACATCCCTTCATCGCTACAGATTTCGTCACGAATGGAACGAATGAAGCAGATATCCCATCCCCCCATCCCCCCATCCCC
>JAAUSF010000232.1 GCA_012033255.1 Cyanobacteria bacterium RU_5_0 | reverse complement strand
ATAAAATACCTGCGTAGGATGGGCAAAGGCATCCGTGCCCATCCATGATTCTGGCTGACGATGGGCACGGGTAAGACCCTTTGCCCATCCTACGAATTGGTAGATTCTTTGCTGGAAATCTCCTAAACTAGTTCGCTAAGGCAGTACGAACATCACTTGAAGCGATCGAGAGAGTAAACAGCAGTTTTCAGTCCTCACCTTTCCATTCTCTCATCCCTCCGATCGCCATACCCCATCCCACGGCGCACCGCCAATCTCTAAGCCACATAATGAACTTTTGGCTGCAAAAATTAGTTTTCGTTGAGAGGTTTCTCGTTCCCATAGTTTCAGGGTGAGATCGCCGTTCATCGTGTCTCGGCAGCAGAAAGCCAGTCCGTGTTGAGTGGGAGCGCGTAGAGGAGTGCCTCGTTGAGTCGTCGTGCCGATCAGTTCAACTTCGTAGCGATCGTTCCTCGCTGCCAGGTTCCAGTAGCCCCACGGGTGAATTTCCCAGTGAATGTGAGAGTTCCAGGGAACGAACTCATAGAAGATGCCGCGATAGTGAATCCCGATCATCGCCACGGCTTCCATCCACCAAAGGATGCCACGTTGTCCACCGCCTGCGGTCAGGGCTAAATCGGGTTCCTTCTCAAAAGCATTGCAGTTGAGCCAAAACCATTTCTGCGGGAAGGCTCCGCCCCAATTTTTCTCGCTGTATGCCGGAGCCTTGGTGAAGGAATAATAATCGCCATTCCACTCGATCCAACCTGTGGCTAACCCATGCGCCATCAAGATTTGCCAGCCTGGTTCAAAAATCTGAAACTGAGATAGCCAACCGGCTGTAGACTGCTGCGATCGATCGGGATTCCCCCAACCATAGAGAGGCTCGATCGCATATTCCCACCGAGCCGTCCGCCCCGATCCCGGATCACGTAAAATCCCTTGATGCCAGGTGGCAGTGCCCTGATAGCCTTCTTGAATATGCTGGGCAAAACTTTTTGGTTCCAAATAATTTGGCGTTTGGGCTAAATCTGTTTTTCGCCAATGTCCCAGTCCGAGCGCATGATGCCATGCCCAAAAGCGCGTCACATCTGGAAATGTGCGACAGAGATATTCACCATTGGGTGCAAGAATTTGGGCCGCACCGCCACTAAAGGGTCTTCCGCCGATCGGATCTTCGATCGAATACATAAACGCGAAGGTCTGTCCGAGGTCGGGCAAGGTCACACGATAATACCAACCCTCAAAAAAGCGGCGATCGGAACCATCCCAGTGATAGCCGCTATGGGGTGTTTGAAGTTGCTGGTGCATTCAATTCATCTCATCAGTTCTGTGAAGTATTATTGCGAATTCTGCCCCAATCAACATCTATAGCGGGGTTCAATTAGTCATCTTCACTTACAAAACGATCAATCTAGGACGCTGCAAAAAATCGGGAGAGAGTGATTTTTGGATTGATAGGTCTTCTTCTACATTTTTAAACAAAATTGTGAATGCTCCTGCGCCTAATCTAGTTTGCGGAAAAATGCGATAGCACGGAAGATCGGTTAAATGAGATTGGTAAGGTTCTAAATGAGGAATGGCGATCGGCATGAATTGTGGAAATCGCTCTAGAAACCATTCACTAACTTGCTCGTTTTCTTCTGGAGAGTAAGCACAGGTCATGTAAGCGAGATAACCATTTGGGGCAACTAATTGCGCCGAATTCGCTAAAATTCGCTTCTGACGATTGGCATTTTTATTAATTGAAACGGGATGAAAACATCCAGGATTTTTGATTCCTTTGGCCAAGAGCGATTGCCCTGTACAAGGAGCATCCACAAGGACAAGATCAGCCGTATCAGGAATTTCTTCAGCGAGGATGCTGGAATCAAGACTGAGGGCGATCGTTTTCTCTACTCGACATCGTTTCAAGTTTGATACTAATGCGCCTATTCGTTTGCCAATCACCTCATTGCAGAGCAGCAATTCCGGATGCAGAGCGACCCACGCAAAGATACTTTTGCCTCCAGGAGCGGCACACATATCGAAGATCAAATTAACTGATGTGGAGAGCGTTAGCAGAATAGAAACAGCAAAGACAGAAGAAAAATCCAGGCAGTAAAAATAGCCTTGATCGTGAAGGAAATGTTGACCTGGTTTTTCAGTCAGGGCAAGGCGATCGACAAATGTTGGTTGCCAAGCTAAGGGCGGCTCAATCAAAAATGGAAGGGGATCAGGTCTTGGCTGACACCAAAGAATACAGGGTTGAAAGGGTTGAGGGTGAATCAGAGCATCAATAAATTTAGCTTGATCTGTTGAGTCTTGAAAAAGCTTTTGACTGAATTTAATCAACAGATTCGAGGCGTTATCCATGCCAATGATTTCAATACTCTACCCTGTCTACCCTATCTGCCCATTCTTGAAACGCCACTAATGCCTCGTCCCGCATGATTTGAGTCATCGGCAATTGACGTTGCTCATGCGGCAATTCCAACTCATCGTAAATGAACTGATCGTCGAAGCCAATCTCAGCCGCGTCGGCTTTAGTGTTGGCATAGTAGACGCGATCGGGCCTTGCCCAATAAATGGCACCGAGGCACATTGGGCAGGGTTCACAGCTGGTGTATAGTTCGCAGCCTGTGAGTTGGAAGGAATTGAGAACTTTAGACGCTTCCCGAATCGCCACGACTTCCGCATGAGCCGTAGGGTCGTTCGTAGCGATGACCTGATTACATCCTTTCGCAATAATCTGCCCATTCTTGACAATAACGGCTCCGAAGGGTCCTCCCAGGCTCGATCGCATCCCTCGTAACGACATCGTAATAGCTTCTTGCATGAAAGGATTGGGAGAGAGGGTCATGGCGATCGGTGTCCTGAAGTTAGCGAAAAATCTTGGCAGAATGATCCTGCCACATTTCAGGCAAATTTCTACTTTTAATGAAGCAAGGCGATCGTCAACTGGCGATGGACAAAATCTCCTACCCAGAATATACGCCTTTAGAGGTAAGCGGGAAAACGCTTGATAAATGGATTTTTGATATAAAATGCTATCGATAGTGCCGTCTAAAACGAGAGGATCGAACACAATGGCATTTACGCAAGCTCCATTACCTTATGACCCTGGTGCCCTAGAGCCGTATGGAATGTCTGCGAAGACTCTAGAGTTCCACTATGGCAAGCACCATGCGGCTTATGTGAATAACCTCAACAACCTGGTTAAAGATACAGCATTGGCTGACAAGCCTCTGCCAGAGGTGGTTGTAGCAAGTTACGAAGACTACAAGGCGGGCAAGCCAGGAGTGTTCAATAACGCAGGTCAAGCGTGGAATCATGACTTCTACTGGAGCAGCCTGAAGCCCGGTAGCACAACTCCATCGGGAGACTTGGCTACCAAGATCGAGAAGGATTTCGGTAGCTTTGATAAACTCAAAGAAGAGTTCAAAACGGCGGCGACAACTCAGTTTGGTAGTGGTTGGGCGTGGCTCGTGCTAGACAATGGCATTCTAAAAGTCACCAAGACCCTCAACGCTGAAAACCCCCTTGTATATGGTCAAGTTCCTTTGCTGACGCTGGATGTTTGGGAACATGCTTACTACCTCGATTTCCAAAACAAACGCCCCGATTTTATCCAAAACTTCTTAGGGCAACTGGCGAACTGGGACTTTGCAGCTAGCAACTTGGCGGCGGCATAGCCCTTGTCTTTCAATACCGTTAAACCCCCGTAGGGGCATGGTATACTGTGCCTCTACAGGTGGTGCGTGTCGTCGTATCCTCTTTGCATCGAGTATGAGTGGTAAGGATGGTGATTAAAGCAAGTCAGACTCATCCAGCAGGGTTTCGACTAACAGATCAACTTGTTGCTGTTGTCGGTTGAGAAAAGCTTCACATTGTCGCAGACGCTCCACAGCGATCGCAAACTGACCGAATACTTCCGCCAGTTCCAATTCCCCCATTTCAATGCGGTTAATAATTGTTTCGATCTCAGCCACAGTCGCTTCGTAGTTCCAGTTGGGCGGTACTGAGGAATGAGGGGATGGAGAGTGTTCACCGTCTACAGGCTGCACAGGGATGTCTGAAGAATTGAATAGGTTGTTCATGACGGATTCTGGCATAACAGGGTCGCATCCGGACAAATTGAGTCTGGTGAAATGGGTCATCAGAATCGCGCATCTACACAATAGCGAAATCTTGCATATTTTTATCCGATTTTCGCCCCGCCTCGATCGCTCGTTTGATTTGGATCAAGAATATCGGAAACCGTCACCTTCATCTGCCCCTGAGCCAGTTGCACCATAAGTTCTTGCCCAACCATCAGGTCAGCCGTCGATCGCGCTACACTCCCATTCGGATGTCGCACCAAAGCATAGCCGCGACGCAAAACGGCTTCTGGATCAAGGGTCACTAATTTTTGCTGGAGCAGTTGACACTGCTGGCTAGCTTGCTGTAGCCGATGATCAGTACTTTGGAGCAGCCGTTGTCGCGTCCAGGTGAGTGCTTGAGTCTGCTGACGAATTTGGCGATCGAGGTGCAATCGCTGTAGCCGTCCCCGCAGTCGATAGAGTTCATCAGAGGCATCCTCTACGTAGCTTGTGATCGCTCGACTCAAGAGCGCGATCCGCTCCCGGTGAGCAGCATACAAATCTGACAAAAGGGGAACCGCTTGTTCAGCCGCCGCCGTTGGAGTATGAACGTAAACATCTGCGACTAAATCAGCCAGTGACTCATCGCGTTGATGTCCAATTCCGGCAATCACGGGAATCGAGCAACTGGCGATCGCCCTCACTACTCGTTCATCATTGAAGCACACCATGTCTTCGGTTGCCCCACCCCCTCGCGACAGGATCAACACGTCTGCCCGTCCATCCCGTTCGACTCGTTCGATCGCCTTTACGATTGACGCTGGAGCCTGATCCCCTTGTACCAGCGCAGGCGAAAATAAGATATGCAACCCAGGGAGCCGACGCTTGAGAGTTCGCTTGATATCGCCCCAGGCGGCGGCTTGTGGAGAAGTGACGACTGCGATCGTTTGCGGATAAGGTGGTAAAGGACGTTTGCGATCCGGATCAAACAATCCTTCTGCTTCCAATCGCATTCGTAACTGGCGGTAACGCAGTGCCCGTAAGCCTTCTCCAGCCGGAAGTGCCTGCCAAACAATCAGTTGATAGTTGCCGCGCTGTGGATAAACCTGTACCCGACCTAAAATAATCAATTGCTCTCCCGGTTCTGGTAACGTTGCCAGCCGATTGAGATGATTGTTCCAAACAACACAATTGATCGCGGCTTGGGCATCTGGATCTTGTAGCGTAAAAAACAGCCCACTGCGATAGCGAGTCGCACTCGACACTTCCCCTGTGACCCAGATCTGCCGCAACTGCTCATCTTGCTCCAACAATGCCTGAATATATTCAGTCAAGCCTGCTACAGACAGGGCTGTATCCGGAACAAGCAGATTGGGAAAGTGAGAAGTCATAGGCGTGAGTCTAGGGGTAAGGGATAGGAGTTCAGAGGGATTTAGTTAAGTATTATGGCTGTTGAACAGGCTAGTACTCTACGGCGTAAATTCAGCTATGCTTAAAGATGTCCTTTCAGAGCATGTATCCCCTTGCCAAAATCTGCCCCCAAAGCCCTAAAGCTAGACGATAACGAGCGAGAACAACTCCAGCAGTT
>JAAUSF010000087.1 GCA_012033255.1 Cyanobacteria bacterium RU_5_0 | reverse complement strand
AGATATATAGCTGTAGTCAGTTAGGTTAGGACATGGACATTTTTGTGGGGCGGCGGAGCCGCCCCACAAAATGTCCTAACCAATATGACTATGGCTATACTGAGAACAATTTTTCAAACCGGCAAATAAACAAAGTTAAGCAGGATAGACACGGCTCATCAAAACTTGAAACGCGGACTCAGTGGACTCTGTGAGCAAGATCCACCTTACAACTGCTGCCATTCCTGTTGAAGATATTTGCCCCATTGAACAGCGAGAGATAGCTCAGTGAATGGAATCCAGATGCTCGTGCCATCTAGTAAATTGAACTCTAAAGCGATTTGGCGACCCCGTTGAGGCGGATTTTCTAAGTCCACAATTTGATTATCTGCCAACACTTGAATGGTCTGTACGTGCTGAAGCGAGAAAGTTTGCACATTGACAAGACCCTTGCGAGTTGGCTTTCCCCAGGTGAGATCGCTGCCCTTTTGTCCGAGGACAGCATAAATGTCATATTTGGCGCGATCGAACGGCTCCGCCCAAGCGCGATATGCCTCTAGCTTTTGATACTCATTCCATCCTGCCCAAGCTAACCAAATGAAGACTGCCAACAGAGGCAACCAAAGAACACCTCGTGCCATAACACTTATGCAGATCGCGACTTTACAGTTATAGCGATTTTCAATTGCATTCAATCCATCAAACTTGTATGGGCACGGTATGTCGTGCCCCTTCGCGTATCGCATTCAACTGAAAACTACTGTCACAACTAGTGTTGCGGATTGTGGTGAAAAATTACCCCTGTGTAGATTTCTCATTTGCGCTAAGCTATCCCCTATAGGGGGATGTTACTCTAAGGATTAGCACGGCTAAGCAAGGATTGGCATGGCTAAGCAACGTTCAATCCGTTTGATATTCCTACCTAGTTTTTGACACACAGACTTACTAAAGACCGAGGTGTAAAGCGTGGTTGCAAGTCCAGATATATTGCAGCAATTGAGTTCAGACGCATCTAGTGACGCATCTAGAACGGAGCGGGTTGCCATCTTACTCATGGGGTATGGCGAGGTTGAGAGCTACGAAGATTTTGCGAATTACAATGAGCAAGCCTTAAATTTGCTCACCGCCAAATTTGCACCCGTCCCAACTTGGGTGTACCCCCCTCTGGCAAAACTATTGGCAGTCTTTGACCTACATGAGTGGAGCCATCAGCATAATCACTTTATCTCGCCTCACAATGCTATTTTTGAGCAACAACGGGCAGGCATTGAGCAACGGCTACAAGAGAAATGGGGCGATCGCATTCAAGTCTTCAAAGCCTTCAACTTCTGCGCTCCCTTCTTGCCGAACCAGGTGCTAGCAGACATTAAGGCACAGGAATTTGACAAACTGCTAATTTATCCATTGCTAGTTGTTGATTCCATTTTCACGAGTGGAATTGCTGTGGAGCAAGTGAACAAAGCACTGGCTGAAATGGCAGACGGAGCCGAGCATTGGGTGAAAGGATTGCGCTATATTCCCTCCTTCTACAACCAACCCGCTTACGTTGATTTGATGGCGCGGATGGTCGAAGAGAAAATAGTTGCAGATCTCGCATTGGCTTATTTGCCTTCACAAATCGGGATTGTGTTGATGAATCACGGTTGCCCTCACAAGGCGAAAGGCTTTACATCTGGAATTGATGAAAGTCAGGCGCTTTATGAACTAGTGCGAGAAAAACTGATTTATCGGTATCCGCTTATTTCTGTGGGTTGGCTGAATCACCAGACGCCGCTCATCGAGTGGACTCAACCCAACGCAGAGCTAGCCGCTAAAAATCTGATCGAATTGGGTGCAAAGGCGGTTATTTTCATGCCGATCGGCTTTGCCACAGAGAACCACGAAACGCTACTAGATGTAGAACATATCATTCACACCCTACAACGCAATCGTTCGGATGTGACGTATGTACAAATGCCTTGTGTTAACGATCGTCCTGAATTCCTGCAAATGGTAGCAGAATGGGCAAATGAACAGATTACTGCCTTACTCTCTAAGCAGGCATTGGCAGTCAATCCAGCTTTGGCGACGGCTCATGTCCAAGCCCATCACACGCATAGCCATGATCATGAGCATCACCATGATCACCATCATCACCATCATCATTAGAGATTAGGCAACATTGGCAAGACGATCGCTCCCGTAAACGCCTCCATAAAAAAAGAGGGGAGAGAACACTTGTCTACTCCCCCCTTGTTGATCAATGTCTTGTTTGTGATTGTCTTGCCTGTAATGGTCGCTTCGATCGATTGATTGATTTTTGGTTAGCTGAGTCACATCAGGCTGCTGTTTGAGTTTTTGAGCTAATAGTTTCAGTTGCTTCTGACGCTGTCGCTTCCGAGCACTGCCACCTCTACCCTTAGTATTTCTACCTTCTTTGCGAGGCGACTCCCATCGTTTGAGTTGTCGAGCCATTGGTCTTCCTCCTGTTTTACCTGCGTAGAGACGCCACATCCAACGCTTCTACAAATAAGAGCTACAAGTGAAACCTCTCAGATTCCATAATCTTAATTGAAAGAATTTGCAATATCGTTTCTAGGGCAAATCACCGTAAGAAATCGGAAATCGATCGCATTTACTCGCTAGGAATCACTACTTTTACGGCGGCGGGTTGAGGTCGATCGCGGCGAGGTTTTTGTTCGGGTCGTTGTCCGTGGCTTGGTGGCTTTAGTCGCGTCAGCACTAGCGTCAGAAGTTGTCTTGGAACTCGCTCTACTGCGTCTCTTAGAGAACACAGTTTGTTCAGAAGCTTCTGCGGGGGCGGAATCCATTTCCGTTATCATCTGTGAAGGTTGCTCCGGAAGCTTGGCGGCGGCGGTTCCAGAGGTTGCCTCACCTTCATCAGAAACCGATGAGTCACTGGGTCTAGATCGCCTGGTTCGCCTCGTCTTCGGCTTTGCTGTCGCCGCCTTCGGTTTCGTGATGGAGAGATATCGCTTCAGGGAAGAAGCCGTAATCTTGATGCCTTTGGCATTTAGAATGGCAGTGATTTCCTCATAACCGTATCCCCGGCTCAATGCGGTAGAAATCGGTTCTTGGAGCAACGCGATCGCCTCTCGCAATGACCACGTTTCTTTGGGTTTCTCAGGCAACTCTTGAAGCGTTGTCGTGGCTTGTTGCAGCGCAATTGTAGGAACAATTACAGCCGTGGATGAACGCTTCTTGGTTACAGCCATATTCAAGTTCTCGCAAAGAATGGTTTTTGGGGTTTACCGAGTTCAGCAGAACGAATCTACATCTAGATTACCAATTTATCTCAACGTTGCACAAAATTTGTTAAATCTGTTGAGAAAAATCGATTAAACGTAGATTCTTATCGCTGTTCTGAAGTTGGGTAATAGACCGATCGCCCCGTCCTCTACAGTAGATCAATCCGATTGTCATGAATCCAGCAACCCAAATCAGTGCTGCGGAACCAGGACTCGCCTTTTTGATCGACCGTGCGATCGCCAATCTCGATGAACGCGCCTCCTGGAAATGAGGCAACAACCGTTCCCCACGGCGTCGATCGACAGTTGCTATACTCTCCAGATTCGTCTTCAGTTTTTCCCATTCGGGGGAATATATCTGCGTCATCCGGTAAACTATCATCTTCGTGATAAGTGTTATCCAAATCGGGTTCTGTCTGACTTTCTGCCTGACTCAAAGACTGCTGCGAGTTCGCCTGAGCGTTGGGTGATTTCATCACAAATGCGCTGATAGTTCCCCCAATCGCTGAAGCCACAACGACCGACCCTACAATCAACTGTTTTATCATCACTCTCGCTCCCAACTCAATGACTCAATCTCATAAGAAGGAATTTGCTTTTGAATCGTTGAAATGTTTATGTAGCAGACGTTTCAAAATCCAAAATCCAAAATGGTATGACCTCAGAAACTTGCATTCTCAGGATAAGAAAATTGACGTTTTTCGCTGAATCTAGGTTCCAGTCATCGTTTCAGTATTCAACGAATCCAATTACCATTGTTTCAGACCTAACAAACCAGAGTGAAACTGTGTATAGAGATCTAGAGCCTCAATGGTCTGTCCCCAAACGCAAACGTCGCAGACATTTACTGCTTCGATTGTTGTCTTGGGTTGTCAAACTGGTGATTGTCGCGATCGTTTTATCATTCCTGTTGGTGTTGCCGTTTCGTTGGATTGCGCCTCCGACGTCTAGTTTCATGCTGCAATCCTACTTTTTTAGTGAACAAGGATTTGGATATCCCTACGCATACAACTGGACATCGTATCGCGATATTTCTCCTTATATGGGGTTGGCGGCGATCGCGGCTGAAGATCAGCGATTCCCAGATCATCATGGATTCGACTTTGAAGAATTGGAGCAGGCGATCGAAGACTACCAACAAGGGGAAGAGTTGCGCGGGGCCAGCACCATCAGTCAGCAGGTCGCGAAGAACTTGTATCTCTGGTCAGGACGAAATCCATTGCGTAAAGCCCTAGAAGCCTGGTTCACTGTCCTGATTGAGGCGCTTTGGTCAAAACAACGCATCCTGGAGATTTACTTGAATATTGCTCAGTTTAGTGATCATGGGTTTGGCGTGGAAGTGGCAAGCCAGCAGTTTTTTGATCGATCTGCCAGCCAACTCACGCTTGAAGAATCTGCACTATTAGCCGCCGTATTGCCTGCACCCGAGATCTATCGCATTGATCAGCCTTCAGCGGATGTGTTGCAACGACAGGATTGGATCTTGCAACAGATGGATCAACTTGGAGGGCTTGACTATCTGAAAAAAATTGAGTAGCCAGCCAACTCGCTCCACTTTGTTCGGCTTTTTCAACAAAATTGGCTAAATTTGTGACGGTTTACCCTTGCGATCGCCCCATCCCTCCCGTCTACAATAGTCAACAGGTTCTACTGCGACGTTGGTGACTGCCAATAATGTTTTGTGATCTATGCTTTCTGAATATGGGAACCACAATCGACCAGTGGCAGTATACCGAGCTTGTACTCGGAAACTTTAAGCTGGCACAGCGGTACCCCCCTGGATTCGTCCAGGTCAGAAACTGAGGCAAGACGGCGTTGCGGGGAACTCCCCATATTTCAATATTTTCTCCCTTGTCCAAGATGGCAGGGGGATTTTTGTTTATCCTTAGCAACCTTGCCTTAGCCTGCACCCTTGGTCTGGCTCCAAAAGTGCCTGTACAAGCACTGGGGAAACGGGTTCGCGACGGAGGCAGCACGTAGTTGTCAAGATTTGGCAAAATTGAAGGGAATGGCAGATAGCGTGATGTTTTTCATTGCGCTAAAAACAGCGATCGATCGCGATCGTTCAGCACGTGGGAATGACGTATGAAGGGACGCTATCGAGCTATGAAAATCGGCGTTGCTGAAACATGGGATGAAACGATTTACACCCCAATGGTAGGGGTAGATCTTGTATCTACCCTTGAAGTATCTACCCTCGAAGATTGCGGGCACCCACATGGAGAGGGTGTCCCCATGTGGACACCCATATGGGGGGGCACCCACATGGGGAGGGCACCCACATGGGGAGGGCACCCACATGGGGATGCCCCTATCTTTAGCAACGTCTGAAAATCGATGGAATAAAATTATTTCTGTGTACTCAATGAGTTTGTGAACAGTTCAATAAATACGATTCATCCGGAGGTCAATAGAGTATGACAGCATCAGAGCAAGAATTTGACGTTATGAAAACTGAGCAAGAATGGCGCGAAACTTTAACGTCAGAGCAATTTTATGTTCTCCGTAAGCACGGCACTGAACGGGCTGGAACCAGTTCACTGGATAAGCAATATGACAAGGGTACTTACGTTTGTGCAGGTTGTGGTCAACCGCTATTTTCATCTGAAACGAAATTCAATAGTGGTACAGGTTGGCCCAGTTTTTATGACCCAATGGAAGGCACGATCGAGACCTCAGTCGATCGCGCCTTCTTCATGACCCGCACGGAAGTGCATTGTCATCGGTGTGGAGGGCATTTGGGCCATGTGTTTGATGACGGTCCTGCCCCCACTGGCAAGCGTTACTGCATGAATGGCGTTGCGATGGAATTTGTTCCAGACTCTAACGCAGATGCTAATGATTAACGCTGTTCATTAGAGACGTTGAGTAGCGATCGCCTGCTGCGGCTCCTTTGGTGCAACAGATGAGTGCAACAGATGAGTGCAACAATTCGATCGCCGTAGGTGGGAAATTCTCCCGTAGTTTTGTCAATCGCGTTTTGAGTTCTGTTTCATTCTCACTGGCGGCAGCAGACCGGGTTCTCTGAACATGCTGCCTAATCACCGGAAAATTTACAGCAAGACAATGTTTGACATAGCTGTCGAAAGTGATCGCCCCGTTGCTCAAAGTTTTGGTATTGATCAAAGCTGGCGCAAGCCGGAGAAAGCAGAACGACGTTGGCATTCAGGAGTTGCCCTAATTCTGCCCCTCTCACCACGGCTCGATCCATCGTTTCTACAATTTCGTAAGCGGAATAATTGATCTGCTGTAGGCGTTGAGCAAAGGCAGGTGCAGCACTTCCGATTAGCAAGACGGCGGCGGCTTTTGCTTGAATTGTTTCTAGCCAACGGGTATCATCGCCTGCTTTCGCCTCTCCTCCGGCAATCAAAATGGCGGGCGCGTTGACAGATGACAAGCCAACTTGAGCCGCATCATAGTTGGTGGCTTTACTGTCGTTGATGAAATCAATGCGATTCCAAGTGCAAATGTGTTCTAGGCGATGGGGCACTCCGGGAAACGTGCGAATGGCATGAACGATCGCCTCTTGCCCAATTCCGGCTAACCGAGCTGCCAATACTGCCATCAACAAATTTTGCTGATTATGAACTCCGACCATTCGCAAATCGGCACCCTGAACGATCGCCTCACCCTGGACGATCGCCCATCCATCCTCAAGGTAAGCGCCGCACTCAGGATCGCCTAACAGAGCGGCCTTTCCGGTGACGCTTGTCCAGCAAGCCTGATGCCAATGCTCCTGCCCCATCTGACGCAAATAGGGATCATCCCCATTCAATACTTGATGCTCAGACTGATTCAACAAATGAGCCTTAATGGTGTAATAGTTTTCCAGAGTTTTATGACGGCTCAGGTGATCGGGAGTAAATGTTGTCCATACTCCAATTGTGGGAGATATCGAGGGAGACGCTTCGATTTGATAACTGCTCAGTTCAGCAAGCACCCAGTCAAGCAGAGGTAAGTTCTGAGTTCTGAGTTCTGAGTTCTGAGTTCTGAGTTTTGAATGTTCAGTATCAGCCGGAGAAATGCTCAGAGCTTCTAAAGCGAGATCGCAGGCAGCATAGCCAATGTTGCCACATGCGGGAGCGTTGAATCCGGCAGATTGAAAAATGGCGGCAATTAAAGCAGTGGTGGTAGTCTTGCCGTTAGTGCCAGTGATGCATACCCAAGGATAGGATTGCAGCGATCGCCACGCTAACTCCATCTCTCCCATCGTTTCGATCCCTAGTTCTCTCGCTTTGATCAAGCCTGCTAGATCCCACGGGACACCCGGACTCACGACGATTCGTTGCATCACAGTTGAATCTGGCTCAAACGAATGCCCTAATTTGACTGAAATTCCTTCTGACTCTAAAACCTGCTGAGTTTCGTCAAGGGAGGGAGAGTGATTGCGATCGCTTACGGTCACTTGCCAGCCTTGGCGGTTGAGGAGCCGTGCGGCGGCAATTCCTGATTTTCCAAGCCCGATGACGTAGGCATTTCGCATAGTTTCAAATCGTGTAGATCATTAAGGTGTAGAGTTGAGCATCCTCAATCCTACCGTCTTACGGAATGCAACCTGTTGGATGCTCCTGAGATTTATGGCGATCGATCATTAGACTGTATTTTACTTAAGAAAAATTAAAAAATATTTCTATAGTAGTTTTCCTGACTTACCTCTCACTGCAAAGTAACTTTTTCAACCTTTTTAATGAGTAAACTAACGCGATCGGCAACCTTAATTTCTCGCTTTTGAAGCACCATCGACGTAATCATTTAGAGTAAATTTTTATACATATATCTGGAAGTATCTTTTATTCTTTGTTAAGAAATAGTCACGCTACACCTGAATGTATTTCTCGATACAAAATTCTGTTTCCAGAATTGGTGCAATCAAATTTGCTATGGTTTCCGTAGATTTTCTACATCGCCATTCTCTGCATATTTATGCCTGGAGTTTGGCATTTGAGATGTAACTGGGTGATGGTCTACGAGCTTCGCTATATCTATTGTTCATACCTCAGAAGAAAATGCTTCCGTGGTATCGTTCATCACAATCGTTTCAGCCTCATCCAAGGATCACGCCTGTGCTAAGAAAAAGTCTTCTTATCGTTTTACTTGCCCTTTGGTTCTTTGGTGGTCCACTAGTAGGGGCTGCTTGGGCGCAAGAGGCAACCGCTGACCCAGTTAACGCGGGTGATACGGCGTTCATGTTAATCTGTTCGGCGTTAGTCTTGTTTATGACTCCAGGATTGGCATTTTTCTATGGTGGCTTAGTCAAATCGCGAAATGTCCTTAACACCATGATGATGAGCTTGGTGTTGATGTCGATCGTGGGTGTCACCTGGGTACTGTGGGGATATAGCCTTGCTTTCTCGGTTACTCCAGATAATTTGACTGAGGCAGGTTGGGCACAAGGGCTGGAGAGTCTCATTGGTAATCTCAATTGGTCATTTTTGAATGGAGTTGCCCATGATGCACCTGACCCAGTTGGCTATGCTACTACCATTCCCCACCAGGTGTATATGGTCTACCAACTCATGTTCGCGATCATTACCCCTGCTCTGATTTCGGGGGCGATCGTCGAGCGGATGAGTTTTAAAGCCTACTTCTGGTTTGTGATACTTTGGTCTACCTTTATCTATGCTCCTCTAGCACACTGGGTCTGGGGCAGAGGGATTATCGGTGCATTAGGTGCCCTAGATTTCGCTGGCGGAACCGTCGTTCACATTAGTTCTGGCGTGTCAGCCGTCGTTGCTGCCTGGGTGTTGGGTGCCCGCCGAGGATATCCAGAACATCCTCATATTCCTCACAATGTGCCTTTTGTCTTGCTCGGCATCGGGATGCTGTGGTTTGGGTGGTTTGGCTTCAATGCAGGGAGTGCCCTCGCGATCGGTTCAACCGCAGGTCCTGGTCCTTTTGCAACCGTCGCCTTTGTTTCCACAACCGTTGCGCCTGCTGCTGCCGGGTTGACCTGGTTGGTTTTAGAGTGGTTTTTGAGAGGTAAACCAACGGCGATCGGTATTGCGAGCGGCTTCTTGGCAGGGTTAGTCGGAGTCACCCCAGCGGCTGGATTTGTCACCCCGATTGGTGCAATTCTGATTGGCTCAATTACTTCTGTTGTCTGCTTTTTCGCAGTTAGCATCCGTGCCAAACTCCGTTTTGATGACTCCCTTGATACTTACCCAATTCACGGAGTTGGTGGAACGCTCGGTGCTATTCTGACGGGTGTTTTCTGCGTTAAAGAATTGAACGTTTTTGGTGACAGTGGCTTATTGCAGGGTAATCCCCTACAGGTGTGGGAACAGTTAGTAGGGGTGCTGATTACCTATGCCTTTGCAGCCGTTGGAACCTTTATCATTCTGAAAATTCTGAGCGCGTTCATGGAGTTGCGAGTCAAGCCCACGATCGAGGAGCAAGGCTTGGATGTCAGTGAACATGGCGAAGAAGCCTATGGTGAAGAGTTTGCGGGCGGCATTCCTGTAAGCGGAGAGTCAATTCCTCAAATGTAATAATCATCGCCTTTGCTGTGTTGATAACCGTCTCCCCTTTCTCTGATTTAGGAGATCGGGGAGTTTCAATTATTTCACCTGTAAATTTTTCGTTGATTTTGCGATCGGTCGGGGCAGACCCCCGTGTCTGCCCTCTCAGCCAGGGCAACCATCCCACACATCAACAGAAAATTTACAGGTGGTGATTTTGGGTCTTGAGTGTAATGGTAGACTAATGTGCATTTTTTGCATAAGGTGATAATTTCTGCCTCAGTGCAGGCTTCCAGGTTTGATTACCGATTACCCATCACCAATTACCACATCAATAAACTGCAACTTAAAAATGCCGATTCGCTTATGCATAGTTTTATTCCCCCAGACAGGTTTTTCCCTTATCTGACCTGGATTGAGATCCAGGCAATGCCTGACAAAGAAAATGTCGTGCTGCTTCAGCCTGTGGGAGCGATCGAACAACACGGTCCACATTTGCCATTGGTAGTAGATACGGCGATCGCAACAGCCGTTGTAGGTAAAGCCTTAGAGCAACTCGATCCGATGATTCCTGCCTATGCCCTCCCACCTCTGTGTTATGGCAAATCGAATGAACATTGGCATTTTCCTGGCACCATCACTCTCACGGCTCAGACGTTAATTGCTGTGTTGATGGAAGTTGGTGAAAGCCTTTATCGGGCTGGATTTCGCAAATTAGTCCTTGTCAACGGGCATGGAGGACAGCCTCAAATCATGGACATTGTAGCGCGAGACTTACACCAACAACACGATGATTTTATGGTGTTTCCGTTGTTTGTCTGGCGCGTTCCTAACATCGCCTCTGAATTTCTTTCGCCTAAAGAATTAGAATTGGGGATTCATGCAGGTGATGCTGAAACGAGCTTGCTCCTGTCGATCTTGCCGGATCAGGTGAAGATGGAAGCGGCTGTCACGGAGTATCCGTATGGTTTACCGGAAAACAGCTTGTTGAGCATGGAAGGTAAGCTGCCCTTTGCCTGGACAACCAGAGACTTGAGCCGGAGCGGGGTGTTAGGCGATCCGACGGTTGCCACGAAAGAGAAGGGCGATCGGCTCCTGGCTTCCCTGGCTACAGGCTGGACACACGTGATCCATGACATTTACACATTTCAACAACCGAAAGCCTGGAAATAGCCACTCGATCGACGGCGAACCTCAATCCTCTATCTTTCCAGGCGGACAAGTTTTCATAGATCAGCCGATCGTTGCTTTTTCATCAACATGAGATGGTGACGAACTCTTAATCTCTCCCTGAACAACCAAAACTGAGCAAGGTGCATGATGAAGAGTGTGATTACTGACGCTGCCTAAAAATAATTCATTCAACCCCGATCGACCTCGCCGTCCCATGAGAATTAAATCGGCTTGCCAATCTTTGGCAAACTGACAAATAACTTGACTCGGATTACCAACGTTTTGAGTGAATTCAACAGTGATTCCACTTGCTGTGGCTTCAGCCGCTAGTGATTGCAATGTCGCCAGTCCATCCCGTTCTGCCATCTGCCAATTTTCTCGGTAGCGATCCGTTAGTTCATCTGCGATGATTGGATAGTAGTAAGGAACAAACGTGTCAGGCATTGCAGAGTGATGTTGATCTTCAGGTGACAGAACGTGCAATAACATGAGTTGTGCATTCGTTTTCTTTGCTAACAATAACGCTTCTTCAAAGACATGACGATCGTTTACAGCACTATTAATAGCCACCAAAATCTTGCGAAACATATTGCTTCTCCCGTCTATAAACAATGAAGAGATGAATAGGAGAGGTTAACTAAGCGTGATAGGCATAACCCTGACGAACATGACCGTGATCCTGCACCATTTGAACTGAGCAAGGTGCATGATATCTAACATAGTTGCCAACACCGCCAAACGCCGATTCCTCAGCTTCCGTAAGACCTCGATGCCCCATCACAATTAAATCTGCCCCCCAACTACCTGCCAATTGGCAAATGGTTTCTCCGGGTTCACCGTGCATTTGAGCAAAATCGGCGTGAATGTTTGCAGATTTGGTCGTCGCATGGAGCGATCGCAACATTTCTAGACTTCTCACCCTCAATTCACCTGGAATAGAGGAGACAATTGCCTCTTCTTCAGGTTGATCTGGCGATCGAGGAGCAACTTCGCTAGCAGGCAAAACATACATCAGCATCAAACGAGCAGCATGGGTTTTGGCGATCGACAAAGCTGTTTCAAAAACCTCTTTATCTCTCTCGGAAATATCTAACGCAACCAGAACTCGATTAAACATAAAATCTCCTGAAAAATAAACTTGGATGCCATTATTTTTTATTCGAGAAAACCTTTGTAGAATAGACAAGTTACCTGAGTAGATAAGCTGTCTACCCCTACGATCGAATATTCAGATTGAACGGCTGTAGCTTGAGGTGCGGTTAGCTAGAAAGCAGAAACTTTAGGGTTTTATTAATGTATTTCGACGATTTTTATCACTCCCCCTGCTTTTATCCTATTACGATTTAGCCTGAGGCGAAGCGATCTCTCATATCAATTTAACGTTTGCATACAATGCATTTGCGTAGGAATATGGTTAACCCTGTATCGTCTTCCACCAATAGACTTTACATAAAAGACTAGTACAGAAGATTGCTATACTTTCTCAAGGATGTTTGAGAAGCCATTTGTATTGCCATGATTTGATTCACCAAGGCATAAAAACCCACTTTTCAGACATCCCCTCAATCAAACAATAACGCTAGCGATCGTACCACCCAGCGCCCTATGGACATTCATCAGCTACGAGAAGAATATACTCAAGCCGAACTTGGACGTAAAGATTTACAAGAAGATCCTTTCAAGCAATTTGAATTTTGGTTTCAACAAGCCTGTAATGCTAATTTGCAAGAACCGAATGCAATGGTTTTGGCGACTGCATCGGTGAGTGGCAAACCTCTCATGCGAACGGTTCTTTTGAAATATTTTGACAGTAAGGGGTTCGTATTTTTCACAAATTATGAAAGTCGTAAAGCCAATCAAATTAACGAGAATCCAAATGTTGCCTTGTTGTTTCCTTGGTTGCCGCTACAACGCCAAGTACAAATTACAGGTGTCGCTACAAAAATTTCCACTACCGACTCATTAGAATATTTTGCAACTCGTCCACGAGGCAACCAACTAGGAGCTTGGTCTTCTCCACAAAGCTCAGTGATTTCATCTCGGCAAATGTTGCAAATGAAATTTGAAGAAATGAAACAAAAATTTCTTAATCATGAAATTCCATTACCGTCTTTTTGGGGAGGCTATCGAGTGGTTCCCGATAGCTTTGAATTTTGGCAAGGACGCCCCAACCGACTGCACGATCGATTCTTATATTCCGAGCAAGAAGACGGATTCTGGAAGATTCAACGACTAGCCCCTTAGAGGATGGTTTAAAAGTTCTGAGAACTGAAAACTGAAAACTGAGAGATAACTTACAGCCAGTTTCACTTGCATAAGCCACACGCATACCCATCCACTCATCCACTCATCCACTCATCTACCCACCCACACACAACTGTGGCTCACTCATCTGAAAACCGCTGTAAACTCAGCACCCAGCACCCAGCACTATCTCAACCCTAATTTTGGCTTTTTAAACGGGTTCTTAAAGGTAAGCCTGTGTAGAGTTATAGTTGAACGGGTCTGTCACTCAGAGGATCACACGACAATGGCTGTCCTCAAATTGGATAAGCGAGATCTGAGAGCATTTTTCATTCTCGCCATTTATTTTCTGTTCTTGTCTATCCTCGCAGGTTGGGTTGTCTCTATGCGGGCAGCAAAAGCCGATCGGATCAGCGAACTTCTCGATACCAAGACCTGTCCAAACTGTGAATTAGATGAGGCTGATTTGAAGAAGGCGAATCTTCAAGAAGCTGAACTGGAGGATGTGACCCTTCGCAATGCTGATTTAGAGGAAGCTAATCTTAAAGGAGCCAATCTGGATCGGGCAATTCTGAGTGAAGCAAACCTCCGTAAAGCCAATCTCAATAGTGCAACGCTCCGTGAAGCCATTCTCAACGGAGTTGTCTTACGCGAAGCCAATTTGAATGATGCTGATTTGAGCCAGGTTTACTTGGGAGACAGCAATTTACAGAAAGCGAGTTTGATTAATGCTGAACTCAGTGGAGCTAATTTGGTTAGAGCCAATCTCCTTGATGCCGTTTTACGGGATGCCAATTTAGGAAATGTGAATCTGACAAGGGCAGATCTACGATCTGCGGATCTCCGCAGAGCTTATTTAGGTGGCGCTGATCTGCGAAATGCAAAACTCGATCGAGTGAGCCTCTCCAGAGCGACCCTATCGAGAGCCGATTTAACGAGAGCAAAATTACCTAGAGCAAACTTGCGGGAAGCCAATTTCAGCAGTTCTATTTTGAGTGGTGCAAACCTGACGGATGCCGATTTGACAGAAGCATTTCTGGCTGAGGCTGACCTCAGCAACGCAAATCTCAGTGGCGCAAACCTCGATAGTGTCAATCTATCTAGAGCAGATTTAAGGGAAGCCAATTTAAGCGGCGCAAACCTGAGAAAGGTTAATCTTCGTAGAGCGAATCTCAGTGGTGCAAACTTGACAGGAGTAGATTTGAGTACGGTGATATTATGCAAAACGACAATGCCAGATGGCTCTGTAGAGGATCGTGACTGTTAATTTACTTATTATTTCATACCAATTCTTTTTAAGTCATACCAATTCTTTTTAAGGTTGCACAGAACAAATGGGGGTCAAGGGGGCAAAGCCCCCTTGTGGGGACTCCGTTCCCACGCCCCTCTTTCTAGGCAGGTTCATAGAAAATTGGTATCACAACGTTTGCAACTGTTTTGAGTTTTAAGTCACTGAGTTCGATCGAGAATTTCCAGACTACAATGCTTTCCGGAAGCAAACTGGGCTAAACCGTATAGTCTTTCGTCGCGTGAATTGGTCTTAACAGACTGAAAGCGAAGAGCAGTAAAGTTTTGCGGATATTGGAAGGAGTGTAGTGATATGAGTGGGCAAGATGTGCCGATCGGCAGAATGGTTGGAAGAATGGGAGGATTTTTGGGTGTAATCCTGTTGCTATCTTGGCTCCCATCTGTTGTACTTGCCCAATCATTACCCACCCTCAGCATTGATGCTCAGTCTGAAACATCGACGGCTGAAGGACAGTTGAATCTGGGAATCCAATATATTCAACAAGGGCAATTGGAGGAAGCGATCGCCGCTTTTCGTCAATCTGTCGCGCTCAGTCCCAGCTTTGCTCCGGGTTACTACAACCTTGGCTTAGCTCTGCGGCAACGAGGCGATTTGCAAGGTTCGGCAGATGCGTTTTACCAGGCGACTCAAGCCGATCCAGGATTTGCCCTTGCCTACGCCAACTTAGGAGCGGCTCTGCTAGAAGGAAATAATCTGGATTTGGCAAAGGACTATTTGCAGCGATCGATCGAGCTTGATCCGAGTCTGGCACTTTCCTACTACAATCTCGGCTTGGTGCAACGTTTGCAGGGAGATTTGGCGGGAGCGGTTATCTCTTTCCAACAAGCCATTCAACTCAGCCCTAGTGCCCCTGAACCGGAATATCACCTGGGACTGGTTTACCTCCAGCAAGGCGACTTAACCAATGCTTCGGCAGCGTTACAACAAGCGGTAACATTGGCTCCTAACTATTTTGAAGCACATTACAGTCTGGGCACGGTGTATTATCAGCAGGGTAACTTAGAAGAGGCGCTGGTCGCATTCCGGCGATCGGCAGAATCAAACCCCAACTATCCCAATGCCTACTACGGAGCCGGATTAGTATTCATCCAACAGGGAAAATACGGCGATGCTCAACGAGTGCTGGAATATGCCAGAGATTTATTTTCAGTTCAAGGTAACCCTCAGTGGTCAGCCAGTGCTGAACAGTTGCGCCAGCAAGCTCAAAATCAAAGTTCAACGCCTTAAAGAGGGTTACACAGTCCGTTGCTTCAAAACGGCGTTTTGGCGTACAAAGATAGGACTTCCCCAGATTGCGGATGCTTAAAACACAGTTCCCTAGCATGGAGGTGTAATCGGGCTGCTGTAGAATGGCAACCATACAGTCGATCGCCCCAAATTGCCACTCCAAGCCCTCTGGCATCTGCCGCATGAACTCGTAATTGATGGGTGCGACCAGTAATTGGAATAAGCTCGACGCGAGTATATTCTCCCTGTTCAGCCAATACTCGGTAGTGAGTCAGGCTAGGTTTGCCGCGTTGCCAATCGACTTTTTGATAGGGGCGATCGTCTGGATCTGACCACAATGGCAAATCAATTATACCGTCGCTAAGCGCTACAGCGCCTACCAGCAAGGCTTCATAGACCTTGTGAACCTGTCGGTACTGAAATTGCTGACTAAGTTGGCGATAGGTTTGAGTATTCCGTGCTAGCAGTAAAAGTCCAGAGGTATCCTGATCGAGACGATGAATCGGAATTAAGGCTGAACCCTCTGATAATTCGTGACGCAAGCGACTGAGAACGCTATCTTGGCGATCGCGATATCGACCGGGTACTGAAAGAAGCCCGGCAGGTTTATTGACAGCAATCAGCCATTCGTCCTCATAAAGGAGCGAGAGCGATCGATCCGTACCGTTAACTGGGGCGATCGGTTCTCGTTGGGGTGAGCCTGAGAGCAAAAATCCCATCAATGGCTGACAGCGTTCCGTGCAAGCTCCATAGAATTCACCTTGAATTTTATCACCGATGGGAGAATCACTGACGGAAGATTCACTGACGGAAGACAAGCCCCACCAAAACTCTGCCATCGCCAATGGTTTCAACCCATGAGTAGCCGCATGGTGGAGCAGTTTTGGCGCACAGCAATCTCCGGTTCCGGTGGATAAACCCCTTGGCATCAATTGGTGAAGCGATCGAGACTGACCTGCAAAGTTAGTGAGGCTATATACCCTGTGCATTTGAGCTTGAAGCTGTCGAGATAAAACTTTGCGCTGTTGTTTCAATGCTTGCATTCGCGCATCGACGTGTTCAATTTTTTGACGAAGCGGTTGCAACACAATGTCCCGTTGTTGCTTTAAGCGGCGGCGATCGATTCCATCTAAACGGCTTTGCTGATCAAGCTGTTCAAGTGCAATAATCAGTTCTGATCCAGCCCGCGTTTCATAGAGATAGTGACGTTGCTGTTGTCGTTCTTGCTTGCGTCGCTGGTGGCACTGTATGAGTTGGCGTAGTTGCGTCTCAAATTCCTGCGCGAGTGCTTCATAGTCTTGTCGTTCTGGCAAATATTCTAAGGCGATAAGCTCTTGCTTAAGAAGATTCAAAATTGATAACGTGTGAGCCTCTTCCAACACAATCCGATCGCGTCCTGGAATCGGTGGCACCCATCCTTCAATGATGCTATTGCCCTGCAAAAGCCCGGAGAAAGCTTTCAGTACCCGTTGTTTACCATCAAACGTTTCAACGAGTAACACACCATACATTTTGCCTTCGCGAGAATAGCGATCGTCCATTGCAAGCTGCTGCATTAATCCACGGGCGATCGATTCTGCTAGAAGAGTACGGGGTAATCTCACCAATTTGCCACTGAACGGACAACAACCTTCATACCAATAGGTCGGAGAGTTATTACCGATTGCACCATCCAGTTGAATAAAGGCTGAAAGTAAATGAAGCACCATCGATATTGCGATCGCTCCTCACTTCGGTACATTCTCCAACCACACTTCTAAATCAGCGTTTAATGGAGATTTGCAAGTGGGTAAGGTGGGCAGTGCCCACCCGACAAGATTATCGCCTGTAGAGTTGGGTGAGATTTAAGAGCCGATCACTCACTCCTTCACTCAATAATGCTGGATCGGTGAACCGCCAGCGCCACTGTCCATCGTTGTAGCGTGGATCGTTCATCCTTGCCCGACTATCTAGCCCCAAAATATCCTGGAGCGGAATGACCGCCAAATCAGCAACCGATCCGAGGGCAAGCCGAATGAATTCCCAGTTGATTTCCTGGATTTGATCTGGCGATGGATAGCCCAAGTACTTCGCAACGTGCTGTTTTTCCTGGTCGGCTGCGGTATGCCACCATCCGATCGCCGTATCGTTATCGTGGGTACCCGGATATACAACACCGTTTTGCACATAGTTATGCGGTAAATAAGAATTCTCTGAGCCGCCACCGAAGGCAAACTGGAGAATTCGCATACCCGGAAATTGGAAGCGATCGCGCAATGCCTCCACCTCTGGCGTAATAATACCTAGATCTTCCGCCATCATAGGCAGCGTCCCCAACACGGACTCCAGCACTTCAAAGAATTTAGCATCAGGTCCTTTGATCCACTCGCCGTTGATGGCTGTGGTTTCGCCTCCCGGAACTTGCCAATAGGCCTCGAAGCCTCGAAAGTGGTCAACCCGCACAATATCGACATATTGCAAGGTTGCTTTGAAACGAGCCACCCACCAGTTGAAGTTGGTTTGTTCTAGCTTATCCCAGTCATAGACCGGATTGCCCCAAAGCTGCCCTGTAGCACTGAAGTAGTCCGGCGGAACGCCCGCTATGAATGCCGGATCAAAGGTGTCTGGATTGAGCTTGAAAATGTCTGGCTGCGCCCACACATCTGCACTGTTATGGCACACATAAATGGAGACATCTCCAACGATGAGAATGTTTTTTTCATTCGTATATGCCCGCAACTTTACCCACTGATCGAAGAATTTGAATTGTAAAAATTTGTAAAATTCAATGCGATCGCTCAGGGTCTTGGTTTGTTGAGCAATGGCATCAGGATCACGACGAGCGATCGCCTTATCCCACTGATTCCACGGCTTGTAGTCATTGGCTTCCAGCAATGCCATGAACAGCACGAAATCATTCAACCACCAAGCTTGCTCTTGACAAAATTGCTCATAGGCTGAGTTGGATTGGCTGGAAAGAATATGGTGGCAGCGATCGAATGCCTGCTGCAAATACTTAAACTTATGCGGAATCACCTGAGCAAAGTCAACCCGCGCAAACGCCGGATCATCGTGAGATGGAAGCGGTTCCAACTCATTCGAGTTCAATAATCCTTCTTCCGCCAAACTCTCTAAACTGATCAACAACGGATTTCCAGCAAAGGTACTGAAATTCATGATGTAGGGCGAATGTTCATACCCTGTCGGTCCCAATGGCAACACCTGCCATAATGTTTGCCCACTCTTCTCCAAGAAGTCCACGAATTCATAAGCCGATCGTCCTAAATCGCCAATCCCAAAACGACTGGGCAAGCAAGTTGGATGGAGTAAAACTCCGCTAGCACGTTGAAAAGTCACAGTTATTCCCCAAATTCCCGACAAAACCTGGACATGAGCATCTAGCCGTCAGCCGTTGGCTAACAAATTATGCCTTACTGTAAATGCCTCTGATGCTGAATGAGTAGCTAGCTGACTTCTGACTGCTCACTGTATTACCACGCTACTGATTTCTCTCAAAACTTGCAAATCCCTTTTTTATAACGATTACGCAAACTGTAAGCCACGACTTTACAAAGATAAAATGAAGCTGAAGAAATTAACCATAGATCTACCGATCGACCTCTTTACAATAAGCATGGTAGGGTTTTGACCATTGCAAACTTGCCTGCCTGGACTAGGGTGTATTTCAAAGCGTAGGGAACAATCAGCCTGAACAACATGAACTAGATGAGGCATCTTTGCTTTTCAGACCAAGGTGCTTCACTCTGTTTTATTGGGTTCAGAATGACATTAATTTTTTCTTCAGTAACGCCATGTGCAACTTCTTTACATCTCCTGTGGGGTGGGCGTCTCGCCCGTTCGGATCGGGGTAGGCATCTTGCCTGCTCCACAAACAATCACAGCTTGTAGCCGTAAAGTTGCACATCGCATTAAGTACACCCTAACGATACCCTGTGGATTTTTTTAGATCTACTTGAGTAATTTTTTCAGCGAGTAACCTAGCCACCGTCGGGACGCATCTAAGTTTTGCAAATTACCCTTGTAGGGTCAATCTCCATTCGTGTTAACTCAACCTCTTTGTCATAGACAGACTACACACTCTGCCGATCGCTGCTCCTGTTCGTAGGGCGTAGGCTTAGTTGAATTTTATACTTTGTGTAAAGTATATTCCGTGGTGCTGCGGTCATAGGAGAGTCAGGTAAACTAAGTTGACATAGGATGGCGATAATCCTGCTTCTACCTTGAGTGGGATGGGATTTTGTATGCTCAGAGATTTCAATGGGCGAGAGAGTTCTCATTCCATTAAAGGAAATGTTTTTGCAAAATCTTGATAGGGATGCAGCCCAGCTTCGGATCTTGCAGGTTACTCGCAAGATCAGGATGAAATTTTCGTATTCAGGGAAATTAGACTGTGGAGAATATGCAAAAGTCACCTTTGAACGACGACCCTCTCTGGTTTAAGGACGCAATTATTTATGAAGTTCCTGTTAAGGCGTTTGCCGACAGCGATGGCGATGGCATTGGCGATTTCCGAGGACTGACCGAGAAGCTGGACTACATTCAAGATTTAGGAGTCACTGCCATTTGGCTCTTGCCTTTTTTCCCGTCGCCACTGCGGGATGACGGTTACGATATCGCAGATTATGTTAGTGTCAACTCGATCTATGGAAATTTAGAAGATTTCCAGATCTTTTTAGATGCGGCTCACCAACGTGGAATCCGAGTCATCATCGAACTGATTGTCAACCACACCTCCGACCAGCACCCCTGGTTCCAACGTGCCCGCAAAGCCGCTCCAGGTAGCAGCGACCGAGATTTTTATGTCTGGAGTGATTCGCCCGATCGCTATCGGGGAGTGAGAATCATTTTCAAGGATTTTGAAGTTTCCAACTGGACATGGGACCCTATCGCGAAGGCGTATTACTGGCACCGCTTCTACTCTCATCAGCCTGACCTAAACTTTGAGCATCCAGAGCTTCAGAAAGCACTCTTTGAGGTCGTTGACTTTTGGATAGCTATGGGCGTAGACGGAATGCGCCTTGATGCGGTTCCTTACCTTTACGAAAAAGAGGGCACCAACTGCGAAAACCTGCCTAAAACCCACTCTTTCTTGAAACAACTTCGGGCACACATCGACTCGAAATTCCCGAACCGATTATTACTAGCAGAAGCGAACCAATGGCCCGAAGAAGCTGCCGCCTACTACGGCAACGGAGACGAGTGCCACATGAACTTCCATTTCCCTCTGATGCCGCGATTGTTTATGTCGCTGAACATGGAGGATAGCTTCCCGATTCTGGATATTCTTCAGCAAACGCCACAAATTCCCGATAACTGCCAATGGGCGTTGTTCTTACGGAACCACGATGAACTGACGCTAGAAATGGTCAGTGATGAAGACCGGGATTATATGTACCGCGTTTATGCTCAAGATCCGCAAGCCCGAATTAACCTGGGGATTCGGCGGCGTCTGGCTCCCCTGTTGGGCAATAACCGCCGGAAGATTGAGTTGTTGACCAGTCTGCTGGTTTCTTTGCCTGGAACGCCTGTGCTGTATTATGGTGACGAAATTGGCATGGGAGATAATTTCTATTTGGGCGATCGCAATGGCGTTCGGACGCCGATGCAGTGGAGTGGCGATCGCAACTCTGGCTTCAGCAAAGCCAATCCTCAACGGTTGTTTCTGCCAACGATCGTTGATCCGGAATACCACTATGAGACGGTCAACGTTGAGGCACAGCGATCGAACCCCAACTCCCTTTGGTGGTGGACGAAACGACTGATTGCCATTCGGAGCCGCTACAAAGCCTTCGGACGGGGAACATTTGAACTTCTGTATCCAGAAAACCGCAAAGTGGTAGCATTCACTCGCACCTACGAAGGCGAACATATCCTCGTCGTGGCAAACCTGTCTCGCTTCGTGCAAGCCGTCGAGTTAGATTTGTCAGCTTTCAAAGGAGCCGCGCCAGTCGAGATTTTCGGGCGTACAGAATTTCCGGCGATCGGTGAAACTCCGTACTTCCTTAGCCTAGGTCCTCACGCCTTCTACTGGTTCACGCTCCAGTTTCAGTCTCTTCCGGTTCCCGTGTCTAGACCGCAATCGGTGCTGCCTGTTGTGTTGGCAAATGGCAAATGGCAAGATATCTACACTCGCGCTGAATCAAAGCCATCTTTGGAACGCGCCCTGTCAGATTATCTGCGAACCTGCCGCTGGTTAGGCAATAAAGCCAAGTTGATGCAGACGATCGAAGTCGTCGATGCGATTCCTGTAGAATTGGCAACCCATTCAGCCGACAAAATGGGTCACGCTTATCACATTGTGCTAGCCAAGGTATCCTTCACGGAGGGCATCCCGGAAACCTATGTCTTGCCGATCGGCTACACAAATCGGGAAGATGCCGCCCAAATAGAATGTGTGATTGCCCAAGTTCAAGGCAACAATGACACAGGCATTCTGTTCGATGCGCTAGCAGATAAAGAATTCTTAGAAATTCCGCTAGAGGCAATCTCTGAGAAGCATCTCTACAAGGGAAGTTTGGGTGAAATGGTTGCAACTCCCACTGAGGTCTTTCCGCAGCTTTGGGAAGAAATTACCACACCCACCACTCAACTTGCATCGGGACATCAGTCTTCGGCAACGCTCGATCCACACTTAATTCGAGGAGAACATAGCAATACGCTGATTGCTTACGGCGATCGTTTCATTCTCAAACTCTTCCATCAGGTGGATGAGTGTATTAACTCCGATTTAGAAATGGGCCTCTTCCTGACTCGCACTTCCACGACACTCGGACTGCCTGCTGCCGAAAACATTGCACCTGTAGCGGGCTACCTGGAATATCGCCGCAAGGGTCGCGAACCGATGACCATTGGAATGCTCCAAAAATTCATCCCCGAAACCCGCGATACCTGGTCTTACGCACTGGATAATCTGCGGAATAGCTATGTCCATGTGATGACAATGCAAACGGACATCAGCGAAATTGCACTGCCTACGAATTTGCTGATCGATGCGCTAGAAACAGACATCCCTGATCTGGCAATGGAAATCATGGGTAGTCAACTGAAGGCAACCGAACTGTTGGGGCAGCGATCGGCTGAATTCCATCTGGCGCTAGCCTCTGACTCAGACAATCCTAGCTTTGCTCCGGAAGAGTTTAACTCGTTCTACCAGCGATCGATTTACCAATATATGCGGAATCAATCGGGGCAAGTTCTTTTGCTGCTCAAAAAAGAATTGAAGCACCTCCCCGAAAATCTGCAACCTCTGGCAAAATCGGTGCTGAGCCATCAGGAGATGCTGTTAGATCGATACAAGCTTGTGCTGGAACACCCGATCGCCGCCTTCCGGACTCGCTGCCACGGTAACTTCCACATGGAAGAAGTCCTTTACACTGGAAAGGATTTTGTGATCGTGGACTTTGAGGGAGAGCCGAATCGTCCGTTGAGTGAGCGACGAATGAAGCGATCGCCCCTACGTGATCTTGCTGGAATGCTGCAATCCTTCTACTACGCCTCCCGTACCGCCCTACGCCGGGAAGAAGAAAGTGGTTTGCTCCGCACTGAAAATCTGCCGCTCATGGAACAGTGGGCACAGTTCTTCTACGCTTGGTCAAGTGTTTCCTTCTTGAAGCGATACCTCATCACTATTGCCGATGCCAGCTTCCTCCCGCAAGGACGACCCGAACTCCAAGTGCTTCTTGATGCCTACCTGCTCGAAAAAGCTGTATACGAACTCGGCTACGAACTCAAAAACCGCCCAGACTGGGTAGAAATTCCACTGGAACGGATTCTGGAATTGCTAGCCGCCTCCAAAATCACCGCCTGGAAACCCTAATTCTCCTGAGCGATGTGGGACGGGCAAAATGTCCGTCCCTTCTTGATTTCCACAACAACCCTTGCTATGCAGGTGAACCTAATTAATTGTGGGGTGGGTGTCCATATAAGCGTTTCAGGAATCAGGGATGTCCTAACTCATGTCGATACTGCTGTACATGATGTTCTTGAAATTTATGTGAGCTACTGTGAGACACTGGACGATGAAGCGATCTGTCCCTTGAATGTTCTATGCTTGATGTCGAGCAACTCTCCCTGGTTGAACCTGCTTTTCTCATCACGATCGTTGTAGAGTCCGTGCTGAAGGAGAGTATTGTTGTGCTATTGAAAAAGCTGAAAGTCAAAAGCTATACCGTTAGCGCAATCCAGGGAGAAGGACGCTACACCAAACGACTGAACAGTGCCTCTGAATCGACCGAAATCAGCCAAGAGCTTAGCATTGAAACAAACGTAGAGATCAAGGCGATCGTCTCCCAAGAACTCTCCAATGTCATCCTCTATGCCCTCAAAGAACAACAGCGAGAATTCGCCATCTTCGCCTATCGACAGAAGGTGGAGGCGTTGGTGGATGAGGGATGAAGAATGAAGAATGAAGAATGAAGAATGAAGAACGAAGAATGAGGGATGAAGGGTAATGTTCTAAGCTGAACCGCATTCAATCTGCCTATCTCCCCTATCTCCCCATCTCCCCACTCCCCCATCCCCCATCACTCCTTTAACGGTTGAGCATAAAAACCTAAATGATTTGCAACGGGGCGTTCG
>JAAUSF010000231.1 GCA_012033255.1 Cyanobacteria bacterium RU_5_0 | reverse complement strand
CATCCCCCCATCTCCCCATCCTCCCCATCCCCTCCTGCCCTGCCAGTTGGGACGAGATGCAAGCCTGGTTCCGTCGAGCCATTCAAACAGGACAGAATTTGGCGATCGCCTATCCTCCTCCTCCCACAGAATCGCCTACCGACATCTGGCAACACTTGGTTGGGATTGCCAAATATTTGAGTCGGACTGGAAAAATGGTGACTCGCGCTCAGTTGTCTGAAACATTGGGAATTGGCGATCGTCCCTTACAAATTGGCTTCCGAACACTGAAACGATTTGGGTTTGAGGTGACTTCTTCCGAGGAAGGGGTTCACTTCACCTGGCAACCTGAGCCAACGCTCGAATATGGGGAAATGGCAGAGCGATCGCACCATTTTTCTCGGTTGTTCAAGAAGAGCAATTCCGTCGTCGCTATTTCTATGAAGTTCCACTCGCCACCATTCAAGCGGCAGCATATCAACTAATCCGGACGTAGTGATTTATAGCGATAGCCCTATTGGTTAGCTATCCGGCTCCTAAAACGCCAGAAGACTTTGAGGAAATGCGCCGGATTATTCGCGAAAAACTGGGTAAATAGGATTTCGATATGTCTATCGATCGCCCCCCAACAGGCAAGTTTCATAGTTTGAAGGTCAACGTTTGGGGTTTGAGGCGCAAGTTTTCGGTTCAGAAGTCCAACGATCGCATTCCCCAGTGCAAACTCCGAGTTCTGAAGGGAAACGATCGAGTTTTGAGGAGCAGCAATTGGGTCTTGAGAGGCAAATTCCGAGTTCGGACGGACAACGTCGCGCTTCCTGACCTTAACCTAATCTGTAGGGCGGACGATTACATTAAGTTGGCAGAAAAACTCGATTGAAGGGTTGAGTGCGATAGCGACGATAGATATCAAAATCACGATCGAGCGTGAGAATTGCGGCAATATTTAGCCGTTCAGAAATGGCAATCAGAGACAGATCTGCAAAATCAGCAGGGAGGTCAGCATAACGGGTATTGAGTTCAGTAATACGGCTAAAATCTCCAAGCGTCAAAGGTTCAAGAGTGTACAATTCTTTGGCAAGATCAGATAAGAACTCGTTCTGGGTACGCCAGTTGGAACTCAGTAGCCACATCACTTCCGTAGCGCATCCCAAAGTTGTCACCAATTGACTGGTACATTGCTCGAAAAATGCACACGCCCGCTGATGATGCTCATCTTTGGCACTGTAATAAGCAACTAGCACTCCGCTATCAATCAGAATGACAGGAGGATAGCTCATTGAGAGAATTGCTCAGGATGACGTTTCATTAGGTATTCTGCGATCGCCCGTTTCCGGTGTTCGCGTTCCGACAAGTTCGGTGGAGCATCTTGAAGAAGATGTTCAGGATGCCCCCCCCGTCGTTCAACGATCGTCTGGCGCGGCTGCAAACTACCCCAACGCTGGTGAATCAGGGATTTGATCAAGGCTTCAGGCGTTGTTTCTTCCCGTTTTGCAATTTCAATCAGATAAGCTTCTGTTTCTGGATCGAGTTCGAGATTTAACATGGTAACTTCCTCTCAACTTACCAAGATTGTAGCTTTGACCCTGCTTCAGTAAAAGTTAACCTTGCTGAAGTCTGCACCAGTAGGCTTCAATCTCTTCCTGATTGGCGTGATAATAAGCCAGTGCTGCGTAGACCTGCGCCAGGTTAAGGAACTCATAAACTCTCGTTCTCCGGTTTTGTAATTTTACGCATTGGTCGATCGCTATGAGGAGACAAACTCACCCACAATAGGTAAGGGTAAGGCAACCATTGACGATGCCAAAACTCTCTCAACAACGATAAATCTCATGCAGTTTCACGATCGCCTCCACACTTTAATTCATCAGCAGCGACAATTTTTTAACACAGGTGAAACGAAAGAGATTCACTTTCAGATCACTCAACTTAAAGCACTGCGACATGCGATTCTCGATCACGAAAAGATGATTCTTGACGCGCTCAAAGCGGATCTGAATAAATCAGAATATGAGGCTTACGGAACAGAAATTCGGGTTGTTAATGCAGAGATCAATCATGCGATTAAACATATTCGCAGTTGGGCAAAACCAAAGTATGTGTCTACTCCGTTAGAACAGTTTCCCGTTCGGGCAAAAATCTGTCCAGAGCCATTGGGTGTTGTGTTGATCTTGGCACCTTGGAACTATCCGTTTCAGTTAACGATCGCGCCATTAGTAGGAGCGATCGCCGCCGGAAATTGCGTTTTGCTCAAGCCTTCTGAACTTGCTCCTCACACCTCTCATGCGATCGCAGAACTGATTCAATCTACGTTCGATTCAGCTTACATTACGGTGATTGAGGGAGGTGTAGAAGTCAGCCAGATCATTTTAGAAGAGAAGTTTGACCATATCTTCTTTACGGGTGGAACGGCGATCGGCAAACGAGTCATGTCTGCGGCTGCTCAACATTTGACTCCTGTAACGTTGGAATTAGGCGGCAAAAGTCCCTGTATTGTCGATATAGATATTGATGTAGACTGCACCGCACGGCGAATCGTCTGGGGTAAATTTCTCAATGCCGGACAAAGTTGCGTCGCCCCCGATTATATCTTGGTCGATCGTCGCATCAAATCTGCACTAATCCCAGCCATGCAAACTGCCATTCAATCCTTCTTTGGCATTGATCCGGCTCAGAGTCCTGATTACGCCCGAATCATCAGCGATCGGCATTTCTCTCGGCTGGTCAACCTGATGCAGAACGGCAACGTGCTGATTGGCGGGGAAACCAAACCAGACGAACGCTACATTGCCCCAACTCTCCTGGATCAAGGATCACTGGATGATCCCATCATGCAGGAGGAGATTTTTGGTCCGATTCTGCCCCTGATCGAGTACGAGTCTATAGAAGACACGATCGCCCTCATCACTGCCCGACCCAAACCCCTCGCGCTCTATCTATTCACCCGCAACCCCCAACTTCAGCAGCGCATCCAACATGCCACCTCTTCTGGCAGCTTTTGCATCAACGAAACCATGATGCACCTCGCGATCCCAGATCTTCCTTTCGGCGGCATTGGTGAAAGCGGCATCGGCAGTTATCACGGTAAAGCCGGATTTGACACCTTTTCTCATCGTAAAAGTGTTCTATCCAAACCCTTCTGGCTCGATGTATTCCTCCGCTATCCGCCGTATGAGGGGAAATTGGCGATCGTCAGGCGATTGTTTGGGTGATAGGGGGATGGGGATTTCTTGTGGGGTAGGTATCTGCCAGGAGAGTTGCTTGCGCTACATATAGAAAAAATTAATACAAAAGAACCTGGTCGAATCCCATATCTAGTGTCATCATATGAGCGTCATGCCCGCTATACTTGCACCCACAGGCTTACAACAGGTTTAACTCTGTCGCTTTAGTCTGTGGGTGTTAATTATCCATCATCCGATCGGTATTCGCTATGTCTTACCTCCTCTCTGCCGCCAAACTGCAAACCTACTATCGCTGCCCTCGCGCCTACTATTTTCGGTATGAGCGCCGGATTGAAAGTGCGGCATTCTTTGGTTCGGCAGCCCTAGGAACTTCCCTACATCAAGCCTTAGCGCAAATTTATCAGGATTGGCACTACCAAGACCCGATTCCCCGGTTGGACTGGATTGAGTATTGTTGGAGTCAGCAAGTGGGTGAACTCACTCCAACACAAGTCTCAGAGGGTCGTTCGATTCTCAAACGCTATTATTATTCTTTTATTGCGAATCAATCGGCCATGCGGCGACCACTCGCCGTAGAGGGTCGGATTCAGGGATCACTCCAGGTAGAGAATCTGGAATTCACGTTATCTGGACGCTACGATCGCCTCGACTACCTTGATGATGGACTGGAACTGATCGACTACAAATCTGCGAAGGAAGTGGAGCAAGCCGAACCCGATGAGATTGATCTGCAAATTGGACTGTACTATCTGGCACTAGAGCAACGCTATTGTCGCAGTCTCAAACGAATGAGTTTGCTCTACCTTCGCACTGGAGAAAAAATTAGTTTTGAGGCGACTCCAGCACATCGTCAGCGAGTGGAAGAGGTAATCGGCGATCTGGCACTTGAATTGCGACAAGATCATTCCTGGCAGCCATTTCCAGGAGCGCAATGCGATCGTTGTGCCTATGCTCGCTATTGCCCCGCGATGCACCCCGATCCGGCTCCTCTGCCCGAAGACGCTCGACCGGAACCCGGCTTACAGCTTGTTCTAAGCCTTTGAATTTTGAGTTTTAATTATCAATCTCTTTTGTGAACGTGACAGATGAAACTCTGGTGGGTGATGGCGCTGAAAGCACTTTCAATCTCTTTTTGCTTAGAAACCAGAAAACACGAAAACTTAATAATCTTCACTCAGATCTCTTTCATCCCTTGCCCCTCATCCTTTATCCAGTGTCTCTCCTAACAACCTTAACCTAATCTAAATCTAGCGATTATTGCCTGATAACCTGGCGATTACCCTTTCTTTAGCTCAGGAGTCTAGTGTATTTATGACAACATTAGCCCTGTGATTGTTATGCTCCACTCCTACCCTCTGGAAGCAAGTCCGCAGCCCGACCTTCGTCAACTGCTGGAGGAGCTTTACAGAGGTCGAAGTCTACAGCCCTACAGGAGTGGTCAAGCCATTCGGATGCTGCCGGACGAGATTTTAGTTGTTTGTCGAGGAGTTGTACAGCTAGGTACGCTTTACGATAGCGGCGACGAAGCTCTTCTTGGTCTTGCTTGCCCTTCAATGCCGTTTGGGTTGCCATTGTCTTTTATTCGCCCATATCAAGCTCTTGCACTGACTGATGTAGACCTGATGAGATTGAGGTTAGTTGAGGTTGAGCAATCTCCTATGCTGGCTCAAGGCATTTTCCGCCACCTAACTCGACGGTTGCAGCAGACAGAAGCAGTTTTGGCAATGGTGGGCTATCGACGAGTGGAGGAACGATTGCGTCACTTATTGCTGCTGTTGAAGCAAGAAGTGGGACAGCCTTCTCCAAATGGAACTCGGTTGAGTGTGCGGTTGACTCATCAACAGCTTGCTAATGCGATCGGCACGACCCGTGTTACGGTTACTCGTTTATTAAGCCAGTTACAGGAAGAGGGTTGGCTGATAATTGACGGCAATCGTCATATAGTTCTTCCGACTCATGCACTCTCTCCTAATCTAAATCAAGGTTGAAGCTGTGACATACTCCCGACGCTGCTCTACGAGACAGCGCGGGCTTCCCTTGTCAGTGGCTCGGTATTCCGGTTGCCTCGAAGGGCTTGGACGGGATGCCCCACCGCCCGTATTTAGCACAGTAGGTGAAGGTGTAATCTCTTCTACTTCAATTTCATCCCCAACCTTTGCGTAGCTTGCAAGCTGAGCAGCAGAGTTGTCAGTGGCTACCAGCACAAAAACAGCGTCCTCGGATTCAGCCAGCCGCCTTTGGTTCCCAGGCTGGAATCACCTTTCCAGCGGTCGCCTTTGGCTTCCTTGCACTCTTCGTATGTCGGTTTCCGGTCAACCAGATCCCCTTGGTCAGGATCTTTCCTCTTCTTTTTCGGCATAATCAAAACGCTCCACTGTTGGTAGGTCAGTTATCACTCAGCCCATACTTGAGCGTATGGGAGAGGTTAGGAGATTTCCAGCAAAGAATCTACCAATTCGTAGGATGGGCAAAGGGTCTTACCCGTGCCCATCGTCAGCCAGAATCATGGATGGGCACGGATGCCTTTGCCCATCCTACGCAGGTATTTATCTGTCGGAAT
>JAAUSF010000086.1 GCA_012033255.1 Cyanobacteria bacterium RU_5_0 | reverse complement strand
CAAAAGTTTGGTGAAGAACTTTGAGCGCACCTTATCCCATGCCAAGACCCAAATCGATCTTTGCTTCGTCAGGCTAATGCTGAAGCGACTTTCAGCCGTTTCCTGAGATCTCAAATGGGTTCTATAGCGACAGCCACTTGGGTTAGGAGGGGGTGCAGGGGTTCCATCCCTGGCTGGGGGCGAAGCCCCCACGCCCTGCAAGCACTTGCACATGAAAGCCAGGGATTTGAGGTTTCCAACTCCCTCTCTACTTAGAGGCGGCTTTCATTTTATTGAAATAGACTTTGTAGACTTCATGAGCAACGGGGAGTGCAGTCACTCCACCATAACCGCCATTTTCCACAATAACCGCGATCGCAATCTGCGGATTATCGACAGGACCATAGCCAACAAACAAAGCGTGAGGCTGTTGCCCAATCACTTCTGCTGTTCCCGTTTTGCCTGCGGTTTGCGGGATCGAACCATCATTGAGCCGTTGAGCAGTGCCTTCTTGAACCGCTCCAATCAGCCCCGATCGAATAGCGGCGATCGTCTCTGGGGCAATGCCAGCCGATTGCTTTTGGGTTTCGGGAGTGTTGGTCTGACTCACTAACAGGTGCGGATGAACCCGATAGCCGCCATTGGCGATCGTTGCGACCATGACAGCGAGTTCTAACGGACTAGCCTGCACGAGTCCTTGACCGATCGATGTACTCACCGTATCTCCCCCATACCACGGCTCACCATATAGCTCCTCTTTCTCGGCGGGTGTCGGGATAATTCCATGACTTTCCCCCTCAAGACCTAGATCGGTTGTGCCGATTCCCAATTGCCCGCCCCATTTGGCGATTTCTTCAGGTCCAACGGTTAGCCCAATCTGGTAAAAGAAAGTGTTGCTACTGTAGGTGAGAGCTTCCCGAAAGCCGATCGCCCCAAATCCTTGTCTACTACTTTCCCAAAATTGGTGATTGCCAAGCGTAATAAACGCCGATGTCATAATTACAGAGTCCGACGAAAAGCTTCCTGATTGAATTCCCGCCGTTGCTGTGACAATTTTAAACGTGCTGCCCGGAGGATATCCTTGAAGTGCCCGATTTAAGAACGGCTGATCCCCTTGCTGAAATCGCTGCCACTCTTCCTGCGACACTCGACGAGTAAACACACTGGGATCAAACGTAGGAGAACTTGCTAACACTAGCACCGCACCCGTATTCACATCCAACACAACCACCGCGCCTCGTCGTCCATTTAAGGCTTTCTCGGCTGCCTGCTGTAAATCCAGATCTATCGTCAATTTGACATCATTTCCACCCACTGCCGACTGCACCCCCAACAGCCTGATCTCCTGCCCTTTCGCATTGACCTCGACTAAGCGTTGTCCCCACTTTCCCTGTAGCTGAACATTTGCCAACCGTTCGATTCCCATTTGTCCGACGATCATGCCGTTCGGATATTCGGGGTGCGCTTTCATGTCAGCTTCAGTTGCTTCACCGATGTAGCCGATAATGTGCGCCGCGAAACTATTGTAGGGATAGAAGCGCGTTGATCCGGCTAAAACTTCGACACCCGGAAGCTGGGCTTGTTGCTCTGCAAGTGCCACAAACGCGGCAGGCGTAATCTGTTGGCTGATGCGAACAGGTAACGGAGAATCGTACCCGGTTTGTTCAAGACGTTCCAAAATTTCTTCTGCTGGAATTCCCAGTGCCACACTTAATCGAGTCGCACTTAAGCGCCATTGTGCCGGAGATTGCTGTCGGGGCCAGAGGTAAACGCCCCGTGATAGGCGATTAGTCGCCAAGAGTTTGCCATTGCGATCGACAATATTGCCTCGATCGGCAAGTAACGGGATTGGACGAACTCGGTTCTGTTCGGCTAGTTGAAAGTTTTGTTGTCCGTCGATTAGCTGAAGTTGCGCTAAACGATAAATACAAATCCCCATCACAATAGTGATCCCCAACATCAAGAAAACCGCCCGCCAGAGCAAAATGTCTCGGCTAGATGGGTTCTTTACCAAGGAGGTATTGACAGAGTATTTATCGGATGAAGAAGGGAGTCCACTAGCCATTTTCACCCTGTCCTACTCGTAATGGGTCAATCATCGGAATGCATCAGCAAATAGTGCTGGAGTACAAATTCCGGCGTTGCTGAAGTTAGGGGATGTTTTCGGGAAGGGGCATCTCCTTGCGGGTGCCCGACGTTCAGGCAAGCACAAGACCTACCCTTACCATTGGGAGTGCAAATCGTTTCATCGTATTCTTCAGCGGCACCAAAATTCCTCCAGATTTTGAGCGATCGGATGTAGCCAGTCCTTTACCTTCTCAAATTTAAATCAAACTTCAAGAAACGGAGACGCTAAGCTAGTCACAGATTGACAGTAAATTATCTGTATTCTCTGAGTTTAGAGTTATAGTGTCTATCGATGTCTTCCCTCGAAACTCAATAATTAACCGCAATGGTCATGCAAGCGAGCTTTGAAAGCATTCAGCCTAATGGGGTTCTTGACGGAACCCAAGCCATTCAGTTCCGTAACAACGTCAGTGACCTGGTCAATAAGGGCACAAAAGTGATTCTGGTTAATCTCAAAGATGTGACATTTATGGATAGCTCTGGTTTGGCGGCGATCGTCATTGCCCTGAAGACGGTTCGCTCAGTTGGTGGAAGACTTTGCATCTGTTCAATTAACGATCAGGTGAGGCTATTGTTTGAGTTGACAAGCATGACCAGGGTTTTCGAGATTTTTCCAGATCAAGATGAATTTGTGAAAACCCTTTAATCAATACAATATGCAACTTCTTTAAATTTCTGATGGGATGGGCGAGACGCCCGTCCAGATCGGGGCAGGCAATTTGTCCCTGTATAATGCGATGGACTTAACTGAAGCGAATCCGAAGTAGGGAAAGGTCATCATTGAACAGGTCTGCGCCGCTTAAGGTTTGTACCTGCTTGAGGACAACATCTAAACTGGATTCTAGGTTTAAGTCCAATAAGATTTTCGTGAAGTGATCCAATCCCCAGTTTTCGCGGACAATTTGATCGACTTCATAAATTCCATCACTAAAAATATAGAGAGTGCTATTGTCTGGAATCTGTAACCGACTGCTCATAAACCCGATGTCTGTTAATACGCCGATCGGTACACTGGGCGTTCTGAGGGGCTGAACGTTCATTACTCCTTCAGGATTTGGAAAAATTAAAATTGCTGGGGGATGTCCGGCGCTGGCGTAGGTCAGTTGACGTTTAGCTTGATTGTAAACTCCGTACCAAATCGTAAAGTATTTCTCATTTTGGTTACTCATCTGGAAGGCTTCATTTAAGCCATTGAGTACATCGTGAGGTTGGTAGAAATTCACACCAGGCAAGGAACGCGATCGCAATAAGTTCAAAATTAAACTGGATGGCAAAGCCGCTCCTAGCCCATGCCCTGAAACATCCAGCAAATAAATAACCAAATAATCAGGATCGAGCCAGAAATAATCAAAACAGTCTCCGCCCAACTGCCGACAGGGAATGAAGCGAGAATCAATACTGATTTTGCCAATAACGGGCATCGGTAGAAGCGATCGAACATATGCCGCCGCTTCTGCCAATTCTGCTTCTAAAAGCTGCTTTTGCGTCTGTAAATCTTGGCTAAGCTGATGGAGTCGCAAGCCCGCCTTCACTCGCGCCTGCAATTCGCTCATCTCGATCGGTTTGGCAACGAAATCATCGGCACCGGAGTTGAGTCCTTGGACGCGATCGGCAACATCACCTCGTGAGGTCAGTAAGATAAAAAAAGTCGTGGCTAACTCTGGGCTGGCTTTGACTTGACGACAAACTTCCAGTCCATCCAAGATTGGCATGATCCAGTCACAAATGATTAATGCCGGCCGAACGGATTGAGCTAGATCAATTCCTTCCTGACCGTTGGTTGCTAAAGTAACCTCATATCCTTGCTTCTCTAGTGTTTTCTTTACAACAAGTCGAACAGTAGAATCATCATCAATGACTAAGATTTTTGACATCGCCATAATGTTGACACAGTCATCAGAAGACTTCAAACACTCGACTGAGTTCACCTAACTCATCATTAGAAAGTTAACAATTAGCAAAGTTAGCAAATTGTCATTAGCAAGCCAGTATTTGAGTCATTCGTCGTTTCTTCTTATTCTGACTGAGGATCAAATTGCAGACAAACCTGTCAGTGTCAACCAACGGATCGCCGGAGTTACCCTATCGGGCACACCTTCAACTGAATACGGATCTCAATCTACTGGCTCAAGTTTTAGCATGGTTTGAGCAGTTTAACCAACCTCCTGTACCTTATTCGGTCTGGTTGGAGTGTCAGTTAGCCCTTGCAGAAGGCTTCACGAATGCAGTTCGTCATGCCCATGAGGATCAGCCAACAGATGCCCCGATCGAGATTGAAGTGACTGTGCAGCGTCAGGCGATCGAGATCCGCATTTGGGATGTAGGAGCTGAGTTTGATTTAGAGCAGCGACTAAGCAATACCCCTCCGATTGAGGATGAGGCAGTACATGGACGAGGCTTAGATATTATCAAAAAAATTGCTACGACGCTCAGCTATAGCCACATTGGTCAGCGCAACTGCTTGCTGATTATCAAAAATTATGAGTGAATTGTTGGATCTGACTAAGCGAGAATTCGATTTTTGTGAGTAAATCGTCGATCGCCCCAAACTTTCCTTGACGCGCTTGCTCCTCAAGTTGTTCTACCGCAGATCGCACGATTTGGGCACCCACATTAGCACTGGCTCCTTTGATATGGTGAGCAATTTGCTCAGCCTCACGAACATTATGCGTGGCGATCGCTTGCCTCAATTCTTCTAAATGCAGGAAACTGTCTTCTAAAAAAATTTGCAAGAGTTCTATTTCAAAGTCAGGGCAATCGTCTGAAATTTGATGTAAATACTCAAAATCGAGATGAAGCGATAAAGAATTGAAGTCTCGAGCGGACGCTAACTCTGGGGAAACACGGGGGGGGGCATCAGAGGCAGGCAAATCAGCAGCGGCAATGATTTGACTCCAATGGTTTAATAGGGTTGCCAGGGTTTCTCGTCGGACGGGCTTAAGCAAGTAATCGTCCATACCAACCGCGATCGCTCGTTCCCGATCTTGCCGAGAATCGCTAGCTGTCATCGCGATCACAATGATTCGTTTAGAACAGGGTGCAGTGTTTTGGCTTTCCCGGTCTCGGATGGCTAGAGTCGCTGTGAATCCATCAATGAGAGGGAGGTGGCAATCCATCAGCACCAGGTCATAACGGGAATGAGCGATCGTGGTTACTGCCGCATACCCATTTCCTACGATGTCGGCCGTGTGACCCAATGATTGCAGTTGCTTCAAGGTCAATTTTTGATTGGTTGGGTTATCTTCGACCAGCAAAATTCGCAGATTTGACGGTTGATGATCTGGCAAAATCTTTGGAGATAGACGATCACAGCGACTAGATACTTGCATTCTCAATGCCTTTCGATCTGAGGATCAGCATGGGTTTATAACCTAGAGTTCCCTGTATTCGCTTCAAAACACTGCATTTCTAAACATTTGTTAAAGATTTGATAAGAGCATCGATCGGCTACTCCTTCAGCAACCAGGACAAAAATCCTAAGCCAATTGCCCAACTGAGCCAAGCAGGGGGCTGAGGTAGATGCCAAATATCTGAGAAAGGTAGAAACACCGCGCTTTGGATAAATAGCACCGCCATAACAGCCAAACCCAAAAACATCACGATAGACATGACCCATTCAACCTTCGTATTCACTATTGATTTCTATTTCAAGCGTTTCTTCATCAACGGAGATATAAAGTACATTGGGTCGGCAACAAACCTGGCAGTCTTCCACATAAGATTGCTGTCCACCGGCGCTGAGATCCACAAAGGTCAGGTTTGGTTCGCCACAATACGCGCAAACATACTCTGCCGTATCGTTCACTAGCCTCCTCCCTTGCGCGTCTGAATCACCTGAAGACTGCCTCCTGCATAAAGAGTGGAACGGCTCTCTTGAAAGCCAACCTTTTCTAGCTGTTCGACTAAATCAGTGTTAAGGAGTTGCCATGCTGTTTCGGTTTCAAACAAGAATAAAAACAGGTATAGCCCTGGTATAACAATGGGATTTGTGGGAGCGTGGAAGTCAACCAGCACAAAAATACCGTTTGGTTTTAGCACTCGATAGACTTCTTGAAGAATTTTGGACAGTTGAGCAGGTTTCATCTCATGCAATGCCACACTGGTATGCACCAAATCAAACTGCTGATCGTCAAAGGGCATTGCTTCTGCCCACCCCTCCACGTAATTGGCTTCAGGAACATTGAGTCGGGCACGATCGATCGATCGAGGAGAGGCATCCAATCCAGTGATGTGCGTTGACTCCGATGCGCTTCCCTGAAACCGCTTGACCAGATAATAGGTCGTTTGCCCACTGCCACAACAGAGATCAAGAATTTGCATCTCCGGAATGACTGATATCCCTTCTAGTGCCAATTGGCGAAACCGAGCTTCTCCTCCCACGCTCAAAGCGGCTAGACGGCTAAATCCGTCATAAAGCCACTGATAACGATAGCTCCACTCGCGCAAAATTGTTGCCATTGAAAGGTCAACGCTTCCTTATTAAAGCCTAAATAAAATCGTAATCATAGCGGTATCGATTCGGTATTTTAGCGTTTGTATCGTTTTATTGCAGATAAGTATAGCGGTTAGTCCCGAATTTGCCTGCTAATGGAGTTTAAGAAAATCATCAGGTCATGCTCTTGTGAGATGGGCGTTTCACCCGTCCTCGGCACTGGGCGGGCAAGATGCCCACCGCACAATGACTGGATTTAATGCTTAAACTTCATAAGCAGGTACTACAAGCTATCTTTAGATTTATTTTGACGAAGCGCCGTTTGCACCGCTTGCTGTTGATCCCGGCGAGTCAGCCACCGATGATAAGTCCGAGTATGAACCACCACAGAATGTCCCATCATCCGAGCAGCTACCGTATCGGGTAAACCAAAGTGAATCGTCCTGATTGCCCAAGCATGGCGCAAATCATAGGGAGAAAAAGGAATTTGGTAACGGCGAAACTGGCAGGTAACGAGTTGCCCGATCCGTTGTAGGGTTGTGGAATTTAGCTCGGTATTAATTGCAGGCAGATTTATTTCTCGCAAGTTGAATTGCTCAATCCACTCTGGGTAAAAGGGCCAAACCTCATGATTGCCCGTCTTGGTTGTGCTGAGAACTTCAATCATCGCCTCTGAACTACCTTGGCGAAGAGCGCTGTAATCACAGAAGAAGACTTCATGGTTTCGCAGTCCGTAGGTTGCCATAACACCATAGACAAATTTCCATGCTGAATTGGGAATTCGCTCAAATACTTCGATAATCTCCTGATCAGATGGGAGATGGCGGGTTTCAGTGTGGCTGGTGCTATAAGTGCCCCACAGCGTATTTAGCGCAATAGGCAACTCTAAATGGAGAAATTTGGCAAAGGCGCTGAGTGCCGTGCAGCAAACTTGACGACTACGGGAGTTTGAGGAAGTCGATCGAACCGTCGCATAAATAGCTTCCAGCAGGCTGAGTTGGGGGGAAGACTGGGCGATCGCCTCTAGTTTTCGCAGGTAGGGCAAGTATGCCGTCTCCCAAGTCGTTTTCACAGAGGCGAATTGGCTCAGTTGCGTAGATGGCTCAATCTGTTCAAAAAAATAAGACTCAAATGCCTTCAATTTTTCGGGCAAATCCATTTGACTCAGACGTTTGCCTCCGGCTAGAGGTAAATATTGCTGCCAGTCAAACGTGTTTTGAATCAATTGGGCGGCGATTATTTTGGCTTCTTGTTCTGCCTGCTTCAGTCCGGTGGCGGTGGCTGGAATATTTAGGCTAATTCGCTGCTGATATGCCCGTAAACGATCGCTCCCTGGACGCGGGGGCAGGGTGCCTCGGAGAGAGAGCTTTTTGCCGCGACGTTCAATCTGAAATCCTAATTGAGCCGCTTTCAGACGTTGATTCACCTGGGTGATGCGAACATCGATCGCCGCTTCTGGGCTAGAAGCTTTTTGAGAGGCTGATTTGGGAGATACTTGAGAGGGCGGCTCCAACATAGCAAACGGGTCATTTGCGAACAGACGACAGTTAGGTTTCTAATCTATGATCGAACTCATGGGGCGTAAGAGCGCGATCGGGTTCAATTTTTGAGAATTTCTTCTACTAAGACGGCTGAAATTAGAGAAGTTTATTGTTAAAATCAGTTACAAATATTAAAGACAAGGAAGCTGTGGATACTATGGGTCGCGTTGGAGTCTTACTACTGAACTTGGGAGGTCCAGATCAACCTGATGACGTTCGTCCCTTCCTGTTTAACCTATTCTCCGACCCAGAGATTATTCGCTTACCCTTTTCCTGGCTGCAAAAACCCCTGGCTTGGATGATTTCTACCTCCCGTGCCCGTAAATCTCAGGAGAATTATAAGCTGATTGGCGGTGGATCTCCACTGCGACGCATCACAGAAGAGCAGGCGTTAGCATTGCAGGAATCTTTGAGTAAGCGGGGGCAAGATGCACAGATCTATATCGGGATGCGCTATTGGCATCCCTTCACCGAAGAGGCGATCGTCCGGATTAAGCGAGATGGGATCGATCGCTTGGTTATTCTGCCGCTCTACCCACAGTTTTCCATTAGTACTAGTGGGTCTAGCTTCCGTTTGTTGGAGCGGCTATGGCGAGAAGACTCAGCACTCGATCGGATTGATTACACCGTAGTTCCGTCCTGGTGCAAGCGTCCTGGCTATTTGCGGGCAATGGCGGAATTGATTGCCCAGGAGTTAGATCAGTTTCCTAACCCGGATCAAGTTCACATTTTCTTCAGCGCCCATGGTGTTCCCCTTAGCTATGTGGAAGAAGCGGGTGATCCCTATCAGCAAGAGATTGAAGACTGTACAGCGTTAATTATGCAGACGTTGAATCGTCCAAATCCCCACGCCTTGGCGTATCAGAGTCGGGTAGGTCCCGTGGAATGGCTAAAGCCTTACACCGAAGAAGCCATTCCTGAATTGGCATCTCAGGGAGTATCAGATTTGCTAGTCGTGCCGATTAGTTTTGTTTCAGAGCATATTGAAACACTTCAAGAGATCGATATTGAGTACCGCGAGTTAGCTGAAGAGGTAGGAATTCATCACTTCCAACGAGTTCCGGCATTGAACACTCATCCTATCTTCATTGACGATCTCGCAGATTTAGTCATTGGTGCTGTCAATTCACCAAGCTTGAAGTTGGCGGATGTGCCGCAGATGCGGAAGCAGGTCAAGATGTATCCGCAGGAGCGATGGGAGTGGGGCATGACTACGGCAGCAGAAGTGTGGAATGGTCGTCTAGCCATGATTGGTTTTATTGCCCTCCTGATTGAGCTAATTAGTGGTCACGGACCTTTACACTTCGTGGGTTTGCTTTAATCTCTAGGATCATAAATTAAATAAATTGTGGGGTGAGTGTCCATGTCCTACGGACACGTTTCGCGAACACCCATTTTGAACGCTGGGCGCATTGCGCTTCGTTAGACCTTTGAGATTGAGGTCTTCATGAAAGAAAACTTTTTTGCCCGTTCTCACCAGCTTGTGAGCGGTTTTGTATTGGAAGTCTTTTGCAATCTTTTGATGTTGCCGTCCCTCACGTTTTGCCAGTTTGCGTCGTGCCCTACTTTCACGCTTCCGTGTATTCTTCTTACGCGAGATGCGAGTCAGTTCGTCTTGGCTTTTCCGTAACTTCTTCAGGGATAGCAGTTTAGCGCCTTTAGTGCTTCATGTGGCGGCGTAACCGTCTCTACGCTTCGCAAATACATTGAGTCTCAGGATTCCCGGAAGAGTCATTGGCTGCTCCGCTTCGGCGCACAGCCGCGCATTCCTCTCACACCAAATCAAAGATTCTGGTGTAAGGCTCCTGCTGTCTAAGCTGAAAACTGGGGGATTTCGCGAGGTTGCCGGAATAGGGATAACGAAGATTGTAAAGAATAGTTTAGATAGGTTGTTGTTCTTACTCTCGCGGTTTAGCGATCGCCTGAATAGATAAAAATCTACTGTCAAGTCAAGTAGACTAAGATTCCTAGAGAATTATCTATGCTTTATCTTTTGAAATATTCACTCAAAATATGTACGATCGGTAGCAGATCACTTAATCAAACTTAACAAAGTGAGGTATTCTAAAAGTAGGCGTAAACAGATAGGTATATATTCCTACTGATTCACCTGCTACGGATTCAACTGTCCTGGCGATAGCTTGGTCTGTTAAGGAAAAGTTATGGGAGAGGTGCAACGGTCACAACCTCTTAGTCTCAAGATTGATTAGTCTCAGGATTAACTGGTTCGTCATCCTCGCAGCTTGTGTTCAAGTACGAGAATGTCCAGTATCTAGCCTCCCCCTTCAAGTTAAGTGCGTTTCTTCGCAGACTGGGCTACAGGTTGCTGTTCGATCGCTACTTTGCAACCTGGACGTAAACTCTATAACTTTTTGGGTAGGCACTCATCATGGGTACGCAATTTCCCTGGCTAACCGTATTGATCTTGTTTCCGTTGCTGGCATCTCTGCCGATTCCCTTCCTGCCAGATAAAGAAGGGAAGACTGTCCGCTCCTACACGTTAGCTGCCGGTTTAGCAGAGTTTGCTCTAATTATTTACGCCTTCTGGAAGCATTATGACCTCAGCAACCCTAGCTTCCAACTTGTTGAAAACTACGCTTGGGTTCCTCAAATCGGGCTGAATTGGTCGTTGGCGGTCGATGGACTTTCCATGCCGCTTGTTATTCTGACTGGGCTTGTCACGACACTCGCAATTTTTGCCTCCTGGAAAATTTCCTACAAGCCTCGTCTGTTCTATTTCTTGATGCTGACGCTCTACAGCGCCCAAATCGGCGTATTTGTCGCTCAGGATCTCTTGCTGTTCTTCATGATGTGGGAACTGGAGCTCGTTCCGGTTTATCTGCTAATTGCAACATGGGGCGGCGAGAGACGGCTCTATGCGGCAACAAAGTTTATTCTCTACACGGCGATCGCATCCATCTTCATTCTGGTTGCCGCACTAGCAATGGCATTCTATGGGGGTGATTTCACCTTCAGCCTTTATGAACTTGGACTCAAGGATTATTCGCTCGGCTTTGAAATTCTCGTTTACTCAGCATTCTTGATTGCTTTCGGTGTCAAACTGCCAATCTTCCCGTTCCATACTTGGTTGCCAGATGCTCATAGTGAGGCTCCTGCCCCTGTTTCGATGATTTTGGCAGGTGTCCTGCTGAAGATGGGAGGCTATGCCCTAATTCGCTTCAACGTTGAGATGCTGCCGAACGCCAACGTTTACTTTGCTCCAGTGTTAGCGGTGTTGGGCGTGGTTGGAGTGATCTATGCGTCATTAGCGGCATTTGCTCAAACCAATTTGAAGCGGAGACTGGCATACTCATCGATCGCTCACATGGGCTTTGTTCTGATTGGGATGGCTTCTTTCACTGACTTGGGCATGAGTGGCGCGGTGCTACAAATGGTCTCTCATGGATTGATTGCAGCTAGCCTCTTTTTCCTGTCAGGCGTGGCATACGAGCGGACTCACACACTGATGATGGACGAAATGGGCGGAATGGCAAAGCAAATGCCTACCACTTTTGCGCTATTTACGGCTGGCGCGATGGCATCACTAGCCCTTCCAGGTATGAGCGGTTTTGTCGGAGAGTTGGAAGTATTCCTTGGCTTCGCTAACAGTGATGTCTACAGTTCTACCTTCAAAGCTGTGATCATCACACTGGCAGCGATCGGTGTAATTCTGTCACCCATTTATTTGCTCTCAATGCTGCGTAACGTCTTCTACGGTCAAGAGAATGCCCATTTGACGGCTAACGTTACGTTGACGGATACGAAACCTCGTGAAGCCTTCATCGCCCTCTGTCTACTGGTACCCATCATTGGAATTGGACTATACCCCAAGTTAGCAACGCAAACCTATGATATGAAGACAGTTGCCGTCACGGCTGAAGCCCGTAATTCTCTACCGTTGGTTGCTGAACATCCCTTTCATATCACACCTCCGTTCACAACACCTACAGTCCTAGGTGCTGAGACGAAAGAATTAGTTCACATCGTTCAGTAGTAAGCGAACAGGGTAGGGGTAGGTCTTGCAGTAGTAAGCGAACAAGGTAGGGGTAGGTCTTGTGCCTACCCTGAAGTGCCTACCCTGAAGGATTTCGGGCACCTACAGGGAGATGCCCTTACCCAAAACATTCCTAAACTCAGCAACGCATTTTCTTTTTTTTATCGCCCTTCTTTTTACCATCTTCCTTTCTGTCTGCCTTGTCTAAGGCACCATTGACTAAACCATTTAAACCATAGACTTCGCGAGTTCCGACGAACGGAACGAGTGTTACCTCTCGTTCATCACCAGGTTCAAATCGCACGGCTGTACCAGCAGGGATATTTAATCGCATTCCACGCGCTTGCTTTCGATCGAATGACAGTGCCTTGTTGACTTCATAAAAGTGAAAGTGAGAGCCAATTTGGATCGGTCGATCGCCTGTATTCGCCACTGTCAAGCGTACCGTTTCCCGTCCGGCATTCAGTTCAATTTCCCCCGACTCTACTAACATTTCTCCAGGAACCATAATCATCTTTTACCTGCGACTAATTCTTGAATTGTATAGCTAAGTGCTGAGTTCTGAGGACTGAGTGCTGAGTCAGGATGGATTGACCGTTTGCCTTTCAGTCTTGGGCAATGTCCTAACCACGCTGGCTACTGCTATAGTGGAATTTAGCGAAGGCAATTCCGTCGAGCGGTGCAGGCAAGATGCCTACTCCATAAGAAATCAAAGTCTATTGCATGATGTATGTCTCAACAATCTCCAGGACGTTTTGCTAGAACTGTCCGGATCGTGTTGACTACGGCATCAGGTTGTTCGATCATGGCCAGATGTCCGCAGTCTGGAATCTCACTGACATTGTTGCCGCAATAGTCAAACGAGGGATGGAAACTTGCCAGATGATGAACATACTTGGGTTCCATCACGTCATCGTTCAAGCCCGCGATAAAATGAACGGGCTGCTGAAGGCGAGAGACGACTTGTGGCAAGCGATTAACTTCCGCTTCAGTCGTGGAATCCAGGAGAGCGCCGAGTGCGGCTTCCGATTGAGCCGTCAGTAAATCGATCAGCCGTTGCCGACCCCAACGACGGGCGATCGGACGGGCAACATTCATACGAGTCAACAGCAGATCGAGCAGAGGGATGTAAGAGAACCATGCCGGACGAAATTTCACCAATTGTTGCCCAACAGCCCGAAATCGCTCAAATTCTTCTTTCATGTAAATTCCGCCACCCGCATTAACACAGATGACCCCCACGATCGAACTAGGCGATTGACTAGCAGCCCACAGTGCAATGCTGCCGCCCAACGAGTGACCAATCAGCCAAGCTTGTGAAATGTTTAGGTTTTGCAGCAGCAAATTCAAGTCCTGAGCATAGGCGGTTGGTGTATAGCCTGGAATCGTAAGGGAGTCAGGCAATGGTTCGGTTTCCAAACTTCGATTAGCCGCATTTTGGCTAACCACTCCAACCGTTGCTTTCTCGATTACAGAGGGTTGAACAGAGGATTGAATCAGTGAACTTCGGACTCCTTCCTGTAGGTTTGGGTCAGGTTGAGAGGCTCCGAACCCGCGTAAATCATAGGATAGACATTGATAGTTTGGTGCAAGCTGCTGAATGACAGGTTGCCAATACGCACGACTCAAGAGCCAGCCATGAATGAACACCAAAACGACAGGAGAATTCGTAGGGGCTGATAGCTCGTAAGCGTGGGGAAATCCCGAAATGTCAATGGTTTTAACCATACTGAACTAGGTGTTCTCTGCTGTCTCAAAGGCAGCTAACAATAGCTGTGGACGATCGCATCATGTTTAAGCTTCTATACTCTATGATAAATTCGCAGTGGCTCTGTTTCCAAGCGACTGATGGACAAACCTGGTCATTTTCGCTCGGTGCAATCTACACGGCTCGATCGTGGCTTCTGGTTCAAGGATATGATTAATTAGCCTCTTCAAAGTGTTTCTAGCTCAATGCTGACCGTTGTTCCGTCGATCGACGACTCAATAAATAATTCACCATTATGGGCTTCAATAATTCGCTTGACGATCGTTAACCCTAACCCCGTTCCAGATGGTTTGGTTGAGAAGAAAGGTTCAGTTAACCGAGGCAGAATTTCTGGTGAAATCGCTGGACATTGATTCCAAACCTGAATGCATACTTATTATTCATCTACACTCAAGTGCCTAGCTGATAGCATCCGATCTTTTCTCACCTTACTGCGATTGAGTGCATGAAGAATTTCCAGGATGATCACGATCGCGATGGCTAACATTGCTCCGACAATTACACCAATTGCCAAAACTCTAATCTTAGAACTTGATACAGGTTCATCGGGAACTACGGCTGGTTCAATGATGCGGACAAAATTGGTTCCTTGTTGCTCTTTCACCTGGAGTTCTTGCAGTTTCGTCAATAGAGTTTCATAGGTCGATTGAGCCGCTTCTAACCTCCGGATTAACTCACGCTCCTCTTGTTCCAACCGAGGTAACATGTTCACTCGTTGCAGATAGGCAGCTTTAGAATTTTGTAGAGACGTAAGCTGACTGGCTAAACTGAGCCGTTGCGCCTCTGAATCCAGTAAATTTTCGATTAGGGTTTGTCGTAATTCTCCAGATTGAAGCAAGCCATCAGGAACCTCGCCTGAGCCACCCAGTGATGTCTCAACTTCCTGCTGCAACACGTCCCTCAGCGACGATCGCCGTTCCAACAATCGAGAAACGATCGGGCTTTCCTCACTAAACCGAGTTTGTTCAACAGCTAACTGTCGCTCCAAGTCCTGCAATTCTGCAAGCACTTCTTGTACCGCAGGTGATTGGCTGACCACACCTACCGCAACCGCATCGTCAGGATCAAGTGATAGCTGATTGCTCAAGGATGTCGATCGTGCGGTCATGCCGTTGAATGCTGCCTGCATCTCCATGATCTCGCTGTCTAGATCCTTAAGCATCGCCACAGATGACGTTGCTTCCTCTGGCAGCGCCACAACCTGATTTTGCTCCCTAAATCGACGTAATGATAATTCTGCTTGCCGTACATTGGTTTCTGATTGCGGCAATCGATCGGTGATAAAATTTCGTGCGGTTGCGGCTTCCGATTGACTAGTCAACGTATTGTTTTCGACATAAAAGTTCGCCAATGAATTGACGATATCAGCTGCGTCTTGTGGATTATTACCCACATAAATAATTTGGATGACATCGGTTGCGCCAATCAGTTTCACCTCTAACGTCTCTTTCACATCCTTGGGACGCAATGGATTTCCATCTTCATCAGTAAGATTGAGTTGGTCGATCGTTCGCTGCAACAACGGTCTTGACGAAATGACCTCCACTTCTGAGTTCAATGGACTCTGATCATATAGCAGCGATTTCAATCCCTCATCTGTCTCTCCTTCACCTTCTAGTCCCGTCAATTCTGAGGTTCGATCGATTTTAAACAAAAGTTTTGCATCGGCTTCATAAGTTGGTTTGAGGCGAGTTGAGTACCCAATCGTCAAAAGCACAACCCCCACAAATACAGCTGCCGCTGGTAGCCAAGACCGCCTCAGTACAAGCAGCCATCGGCTAACATCTAAATCAAAATCTTCCCGCGACTCCATAAGACTTTCAGGATTGCAATAGCAAAATATCCGGTTTCACTGGCTCACTTTACTGTTTCAAATCATATGCCCTGATGGATAAAGCACTCATTGGCAAATGCTAATTTACGCATTCACACTTCAGATTTATTCTATAAGCATACCGATCGATCGGTGGCATAGCTCGACACGACAATTCATTGCCTATTCCAGAAAACTCGTGCAACCTGGCTAAATGAATAAATTTAAAAAGTGGGTTGAACCTACATTCACAGTGCTGTGTTTATTGCAATACGCTCAAGGAATCATTCCACTGCTGATTACTAGAGGTGCAAGTGAAGGAGATGGCGTTAATCCAAATGCCTTCAACTATACACCTAATCTATTCCTGTTTTTCCTAATTTATCTGATTACGATTGGCTTACTCATTCTGCGATGGAAAAAGGTTATCTATGTCATCAGTCAAGATGGATGGCTCTGGGCATTGTTGGGAGTCGCATTCATTTCATGTCTTTGGTCTGCACAACCGTCAGTCACATTCAGCAGTAGCATTGCCCTAACGGCGTCAACCCTATTTGGACTTTATTTTGCAACTCGTTATAGTCTCAAAGAACAGATACAGCTATTAGTTTGGATGTATGGATTAATCATTCTGTTGAGTGTGTTGTTTGCGATCGTGCTTCCCCAATATGGCTTCATGAGCGGCATTCATGAAGGAGCCTTTCGAGGCATTTTCACTCATAAAAATATCTTCGGTAAAATCTCAGCCCTTGGCGGAATTGTGTTCTTACTAGCCGTTTCTACTAAAAAATCAAATCTCCTACTATGGAGCGGCTTAGTATCTCTATTTGTATTGCTCATTCTTGCTGGATCAAAAACTGCATTAGGAAACTTTTTGCTTCTGATTATTGTCGCCTTGATCTACCAAATTTTGCGCTGGCGTTATTATCTGTTGATTCCAATCGGATTTGCCCTAATCGCGACAGGTAGCGGAATAATAGTCCTTTTCCTGCAAGATCCAGCCGCCGGATTAGATTTGATTGGCAGAGATACCACTCTCACAGGTCGCACAGATACGTGGGCTTTTGCGATCGATATGATTGAAAAACGCCCCTGGTTTGGCTATGGATTCACTGCTTTTTGGAATGGTTTAAATGGTGAATCCGCATACATTATTCGCTCGGTACGATGGGATATTTTAGATTCACACAATGGCATATTAGATTTATGGCTAGAACTTGGATTTGTTGGTGTCGTAGTTTTTTTGTTGGGATACTGGACAAGTGTCATTAGAGCTATCGCACTTGTTCGATCGACCAACACCCCAGAAGGACTTTTCCCCCTACTCTACCTAACCTATTTCTTCCTGGCAAATATCACCGAGAATACATTGCTATTAAAAAATAGTCTTTTTTGGGTGCTATATGCCACCGTTGTTTTATCTATGCTTATTCCTCAGCCGATGGCAACATCTGATCATCCTATGCAAGGGGGCTTTGAGTGATTAATTCCCTTCAGCAGCAGCGATCGATATTGCTCTACTGGCATTCCCGCTTTTGCTGAAATCATTACTGCAATATGGTCTGGATGAATCGCTGAAACAAAATTGCATAACTGTTCATCCGTCATTGGTTTCGTACCCCAGTAGTCATGACAAAGCTTTTGAGCATCCTGATAATGTCCAGATTCATTACTCAAAATGCGATCGACAAAAGTTCCATACAAAATATATTCCGAAATATGCCATGCGTTGCTCAATGATTTAATCCATGATTGTCCAGATAGAATCTCAATCTGCTGACATAATTTCACAACATTTTCACGTTTCCAAGTAATCACATGATCAATGTAGTCAGGAGCAGGCATTGGAGTAGGTGGCAGACTCAGTAATGAACTAGCCGTATGATGCCATTTGAGATGAGATTTCATGGACTCAAAATTTCCATCAGGTTCGTGGTAAAGGCGAACTCGATCGTCTTGCACTAGGGCCTGAAAATTGAACGGACGCACGAATATTACATCTGAATCAACAAAGACTGCAATATCTTCATCGATCGACTGAGCCATTGCAATTTTGATGATTTGTTGTAATAACCAACCGCGAATGGGAATCGTTTTTAGACTCAACCAACTATTTTTAACAAATGGAATCTGGCGAATCCACCACGGCAACAATTCTTCTTTAGTAATGATCGTTGTGTTCGTTCGCTGCAATGAGCGAAATAACAATAAATCAACTTTATCTACGATGATGTAATGATTGACTGGCGACACAAACGCCTCAATACTCTCACAGAGTAACTGGCACCGTTCAAAATCTGGCGCATAGCTAGGTGTAATGATGCCAAACGTAAAGTTTCTCATGGCTTTATGTTCATGGCTTTGCGTTCATCTCAAATCAACGCTCGAATGTCCGACAACACGACTTCGATCGCCTGATACCCAAACAACGATTCTAGTAATGTGCGATCGACTTGAATTGGGCAGGGATTCAGTAATAATTTGACTATTGCCTCTGCAAACGATCGAGCATCCGTTGCAATTTCAAAATACGGTTTAACGTGGTCGGGCAAACCAGCGACACCTTGAGGAGTTGAAACGATCGGTCGATTTGCCATTAGCATTTCGATCGACTTGATGCTAACTCCGCTCCCTGCTTTAACCGGATTCACCAACACTTGCCCAAACTGATAAGTTTGCATTGAGCAGGATGGATTAATATGGATCTCAACCCTCTGTTCCTTGCAAAGTTTTCTAACTTTCTTCACAGGGTTAGAGCCTGCAATCAGCACGGTGATTTCTGGCAATGTAGCACGTACCCGTGGCAATACTTCTGTAACAAACCAGTCAATTCCTTCCACGTTGTTGTCAGAGCAAAGATTCCCCAAAAATACAATGTCATATTCGGGTTTTCGAGCTGAGGTTGTGACAAGTTGTTGTGAATCTTCGCCTTCAACAGGTTCTATAAAAGGTGGTAAATAACGACCGTGGGTAAATCCCTGGCTCTGCCAAAAAATCAAATCATCCATTGAAATGTCGTAAAATATGGCGCTTCTACTCAAGATCGATCGCTCATACTGCTCCAAATGGGTTAGAGATAAAACCCGCTTAAGTTTTCTAATTCCGGTTGCAGATTGAAGGAGCCGACGATAATACAAATGCTCAATATTGTGCGATCGGGTCAACAGCATTACATTGAGTTGCTCACTCAAAAAAGTGGCTAATTTGCCTCCATGCAAACCGTCTAAAAAAATCGCATCTGGCTGAAACGATCGAACTTGAGCCATTAATTCATCCAACTGCCGTCCTCTGATCATTCGAGAGGTAACTTCCAGAGGATAAAACGCTAGTTCAAATGCTTGAAATAGAACAGAAGCAGGTGTTTTCTTAAATGGAATCAGATGAACACGGCTCACATAGGTTTGAATTTCAGCGAGTTCATCCAATGCCAGATCATGACTGATCCAACAGATTAACTGTAACTCAACGCCAGAGCGATGAAGTGCTTTAATCCTGCGCCACATATCGACTCGTGCGCCATGATTCGTTGGATATGGCACATCATGACACACTAAAGTGATCCTAGACGATCGTAGAGATACAAGCTCTTGCTGTCCAGATTCATCTCCCAATGAACTGGTGCAAATGCCCCCTTCAAGCTGATTTGTAACCATCAGAAATTCTTGCCCCTGCAAAAATGTTCACCGGATTTGAACACAAGCTAATGCCCTGATGGATAGAACGCAAAGCAAATATTGTCAACTAAATGAACGGATCAACTGAGCTATCTTAAACTTCAATAACCCAAAATCTTAAAACTCCACGTGGGTTGAACATTCAAAGCTCTAACGATCGCTCCCCTATACAAAACCCAAAAACCTATCCACTCAAATACACAGCCTACAGGTATGAGTAAATTAATACTAGAGCATATTAAAATTTCAAACAAGTCTTTTTTGATACACAAAGATTTTTATGAATTTCGATCGCCCATTGGCTTGAAATAGAAAAAACCAACGGCTGCCCAAAGGCTAATTAGCTTGAAGCTTTCCGACATTAAAGTTGCCCATGCTGATCCTTTCCAGGCAAAGTCTGGAATTAATAGAAAATTGAGCAAAATATTGAGCAACGCCGCCGCAACTTGGATGAAACTTCGGATTCCTTGAAATCCGGCTCCTGTCAGCGTATCAGCCGCTAAATATTGAATCGATAGCAGCAGAGGCACTGGGGAAAGCCAGCGCACCGCATTGATCGAATCTACATACTCAGCCCCTAGCACATAAGGGATGACCGGAGCCAGCAGAAAAAAAACAGTACAAGCCGCTATTCCATAAGCACTGACAAGCGGCAGCAGACGTTTGGCAAACCGTAGACTTCCTTGAATGCCAGATTTCCCTTGCTGAAAAAACTTTGCGTAGGCTGCACCGGATAAAGCCAATAAGCCAACAGATCCCACATCAATGCAACGATAGGCAGCAGCATAGAGACCGGCGGCGGTTGCGGTTGAAAGGCTTGCCAGCATAGTTTTGTCGATGCTGGCATTGATATTGTCAGCTGAGGCACTAATCGAGAAGTAAAGTCCTTGAAGTAGTTCTGAATTCAAACGAGGCGATCGCCATGTAGGAGGTGCAACAATTTGATTGACCAGCAAAACTGAAATCACGCCTGTGAGGGCTGTACTGGCAAAGTACAAAATTGCCCAAGCTTCTAATCCTGGATCACGGAAGAAAACAAACAAAATAACGGCTGCAAGTAGCTTATTGAAGTTAAGGAAGAGTTTGATTCTGGCTGTCAGGCTGACTCGATCGATCGCCAAAAATGCCTTAGTTGCGACATCCCAAAGTTTCAGGAAAAGCAAATCCGCTAAGAGAATTAGCCCGATCATGAGTGGAGCCGCTTTCCCTGGCAGAATGGCATTGACAACAAGCAGTGATAAGCCCGTTAACCCAATCCCAGAAATAGAGGTTGTCAACAGCGCCCTGCCCCAATATTCTCTGAATAACGGTTGGAACGGAGAGTCAGGACTCCTTGAGACGTGCTTAATTAAAATATCTCCACTTCCTAGCCCAACAAACGGAACAGCGATCGACGCAAACGAAGTAATGCCGATGAAGGTTCCGTAAGCCTCGACCCCCAAGGCACGAGCAATCAGTGTAAATCCAGCCAACTGTAGAACGATGCCAAATCCTTGGGCGAACAACAGCCACAACGTATCGCGAACCAGCCCTTTCTTCAGGACATTGGCAACGCGCAACAGGATCGACTTGAACGTCATATCAATACTTTTCTTAAAGTTTCAATGCCTAAAATCAAATGAAATGGTACGCTGCTGCTCTAAGAACCTGAATTTGAAACAGTGCTAAGCACTAGGCACTGAGAACTGAGAAAAGGCTTAAACTCAGCACTCAGCTCTCACCCCTCAGCACTTACCCCTCACCCCTCACCCCTGTCTCAACCCTAATTTTGGCTCTTTAAACAGCCCTAAGAGCCTATCCAAAAACCTCGATCGCATTTGATGTATCCCAGGTAGGGTAGGCATTGCCCGCCCTACAAAATGGGTTTTCGGATAAGCTCTAGATATTTGTTTAAGATCTTGATTAGTCTCGTCTGAAATCAAATGGTGTAAATACCAAAAGTCTTTCGTCTTTTGGACTACCATATCGGATCGACAAGGGCAATGTCACTGAATTAACTTACCTGTCTATTTCCTCTTTCGAGATATTTCCGGGCTTTACTAGATGAGGAGTGAAGAATGGCATATAAGGACTCAAGGGGAGTTCAGGATCATGGGGGGCAACAACCCTCTCACCTAGATAAGAAAAGTAGGATACAACCTGTAGGCACCGGCTGCGAGTTATTCGTTCACAAGAGGATTCATCCTTGCTGCCCCAATCGTACTGTTTTGTGACATCACTACCTTAACTAAACCGTGAATATATGGGCGTTCATCTGGATTTCAAGCAAAACAAGGCTAACTTTAGCAACTCTTCAAGAGATTTCCCGCAAGAATGGCGCTTTACCTCGTATTTGTTGGAAAGATAATGGTAAGTAAGGTGTCGGCGTCCATGTAAAAAAGCGACACCTAGCGATTACAAAGCGAGTGATGCCGCAATGAGCTACTGCTTAAATCCAGCCTGCCCCAATCCAGAGAATTTAGTGAATACTGAGCTATGTCAGGCTTGTGGCTCTAAATTGTTACTGCGCGATCGCTACAGAGTCATTCAGGCTCTTGGGCAAGGCGGTTTTGGCGCAACCTTCCTATCCAAGGATGAATCTCTACCTGGAAGCCCTTATTGCGTGATCAAGCAATTGCGTCCAGTCGCCTCTTCGCCCCATGTCCTACAAATGGCGCGGGATTTATTCCAACGTGAAGCAAAGACGCTGGGTAAAGTGGGCAACCATCCTCAAGTGCCACGCCTATTGGATTACTTTGAGGTGAATCAAGAATTTTACTTAGTCCAAGAATATATCAGTGGATCAACGCTGCAACAAGAAGTGAAGCGATCGGGACCTTTCAGCGAAGCTGGTGTGAAACAATTCTTGAGTGAAGTCCTGCCGATGCTGCAATACATCCATAGTCAGCAGGTGATTCACCGGGACATCAAACCTGCTAACTTAATCCGGCGATCGCAAGACAAAAAGCTCGTGCTGATTGACTTTGGAGCCGTGAAAGACCAGGTGAATCCAACGCGGGCAGGTGCCACGGAACAGACGGCATTGACGGCATATGCGATCGGGACTCCCGGTTATGCTCCTCCAGAACAGATGGCAATGCGCCCAGTCTATGCTAGCGATGTCTATGCTTTGGGTGTGACCTGCTTATATCTCTTGACGGGCAAATCTCCGAAAGACATGGATTATGATCCAGCGACAGGAGAAATTTTATGGAAAGCACAACTTCACATCAGCGATCACTTTGCCGATGTTCTCCAGAAGATGCTGGAAGTATCGGTGCGCCATCGTTACCAGAGTGCGGGAGAGGTTTTGAGGGCGCTCGATTTAGAACCCTATTTGGATAGCTTGGCACGAGGAATGGTCAGCCAATCCAATCGTCCCCCACGTTACAGCCAGAATGGGATAGTCTCCGATCGACCTGACTCTACCTCGCTGTCTTCCCCGTCGTCTCCCTCCTCTCCCTCAGCCCGACTGGCGGCGGCGATTCGGGCGCGTCAAGCCAATAAGTTGCCTGACTCTACGGGGCGATCGGAAGCCACCAGTTTGCAACCCGGATCACCCCGTCGGCGGGCAATGCTACCTGGAAACGGTTCAGCCACTACTGTAAATTCTAGGGGGCTAGCCGCTAACTCTAAAGGATCGATCGTCAATTCTAGAGGTTCGTCCATCCAGTCGAAAGGGGCATCGAACGGATCGTCGATCGCCCCAAAACTCGGTGCGGAAGATGTGTTAGCGTCCTATGCGAAAGGCAGACGAGACTTTAGTTCTTATGATCTGAGCCTCCTTCACCTCCCCAAATCTGATTTTTCGGGTGCCAATTTCCATCAGGCGAAACTCCACAAGGTCAATTTTCAAGGCGCAAACCTCTTCAACGCTGATTTTGGTCGGGCTAGCCTCAGCCAAGCGTCTCTAAAAAATGCAAATTTGGCGAGAGCTTACCTGAGCCATGCAGATTTGGCTGGTGCCGATTTACGCGGAGCCGATTTGAGTTATGCCTACCTCAGCAATGCTAACTTGCGGGGAGCAAACCTTTGTGGTGCAGACTTGACTGGCGCTAAGGTATCCGACGAGCAGTTAGCAATGGCTCGGACAAACTGGGCAACGATCCATCCGAGTGGGAAACGGGGGCTATGGTAAAGACAGTCAGCAAGGGTAGGCTATAGAAATGTCGATCGTCCTCCTTGCCCATGACCCATCCATCGCCCGACTCTTCTCCTAAACTTCCAAAAGTGGCTCAAAAACTCGATCCTGAAAAATATGCTCAGCTAAGAGCCGAAATCAAAGCTCCCTACCGAGGGCTACGCCAATTTGTTTATTTAGCTTGTGGTGCTTCCGGTTTCATTGGTGCCTTTATCTTCCTAATGCAACTGATTGCCGGACGAGATGTGGGTGCCGCTTTCCCCAATTTCGCCTTCCAAGTTGGCATTGTGGCACTGATGATTACGCTATACCGATGGGAGCAACGATCGAGTCGTAAGCTCTGATAAATCAGGTTTTACCGCGATCCCTACCCACTAATCCCTGATCCCCTACTATTCTATTAATTAAGGAAACCTTAAAAAAACCGCAAGTTGGTTAAATTCCTGGCAAACTGAAAATAGTTCAAATGGGGTCAGCCGATATAAAGACCCTAACCATAAATCCCTGTGAATACCTGATGTGAAGCGCCAGTTCCTGATTGATAGGGCTGGCGTTTTACAGTTATCGCATGATGCGTGGGGGCGAACCGCTGTTCGCCTGTACACAAACTGTACACAAAATATCCACCATATCCACCTGTAAATTTTTTGTTGATTTTGCAACCAGTAGGGGCAGACCAACGTGTCTGCCCTCTACGCCAGGGCAACCACACAGGGATTGCCCCAACAATATATCAATTCCAGATTTCATCTGAGGTGTAGGTGTCGTGAGAGGAGATGAAAATTGCCTCCAAGCGGATGTTTTTGGTAGTGGGTGGTGGGACGGGAGGAACGGCGGCGGCGATTCAAGCAGCTCGTCG
>JAAUSF010000085.1 GCA_012033255.1 Cyanobacteria bacterium RU_5_0 | reverse complement strand
GCCCTACTCGTCCATGTCCCATGCTCCCTATCTCCCCATCTCCCCATCTCCCCATCTCCCATTTCAATACAACATTCACACATGACCAGTCCCAACCCTGAATCCCCCTGTTATCGTAATGATTAACAATCTTGAATTATGAATACCCTGAGTATGTCCTCCATCTCCTCAGCACAGCCCAACCCCTGGATCGGTCGTACCATCGGTGATCGCGATCGCTACCGCCTCGACCAACGGCTCAGTGAAGGCGGGATGGGCGATGTATTCTTGGCGACCGATACGCGAATTGGCAAGCCTGTTGCGCTCAAGCTCTTGAAGGAATCGCTAGTTAGTAGTGGAGACATAAATTTCGTCGATCGATTTGAACGAGAATGTACAATTTGTGCGGCGCTGAAGAGCGAACATATCGTTCAAGTGAGTGATTATGGAATTGTTTCTGAAGGATATCCGTTTTATGTGATGGAGTACCTTCAGGGACAAACATTGAGTCAACTATTAAATGGTGAAACATGGCATCGGTTGCCAGTCGATCGGACGTGTAATATCATCACTCAAGTGTGTGCAGGATTACAATTAGCCCATGAAGGGGTAATGCTCTGGAGCGAAAAAACAGGTGCCCACGAACGGATTAAAGTCGTTCATCGAGATTTAAAGCCTGCTAATATTTTTCTTGTGCCAACTGCACTAGGAGAATTAGTTAAAATCATTGATTTTGGCATTGCGAAGATTCGTTCTCTTCATCACGAAAATACAAGTGTCACGGATGTGTTTTTGGGCACTTGTCACTATGCCTCTCCAGAGCAGTTTGAATCTAGCAATGTTGATCAACGGGCAGATATTTACAGCTTGGGCGTAATTCTATATGAGATGCTAACGGGCATTGATCCGTTTGGCTTTGACTTTCGTCACAATCAAGTTGGCAGTGCGTCATGGCTTTCGGCTCATGCCTTCAAAACGCCCCGATCGCTGCGATCGCAACCTGGCTGTGAGCATATCTCACCGGATCTCGAAGCCGTTGTCATGCAGTGCCTTTCTAAATCTCCAGACAATCGGTTTCCGTCTGTCCAAGCGTTAAGCCAAGCCCTACAAGAGGCATGTTTTCCGGCTGACTATGGAATTCCGGCTTCAGAAGGGGGGGTGGTGCAGGCGATCGTCCCTGACAACGGAGTGGAGGAGGCGAGCGAGACAGATCTTCAAGCCGAGACATGGAAGCAACGCCCTGTTTGGCTCAATCCGTTAACCTGGGTCCTAGTTGGCGGTGGATTGATTGCCGCTTTGATCGGCACTGGCGTTTTTGTCTCATTCCAACCGCCTGAATCTGCTCCTATTTCTGAAACGACTGCATCTGTCGAACCTCCTGTAGACACCCCCGGACTCAATCTTTATCAAACCCTTCCTGGCACCTCTGGCCCAGTTTGGTCGGTGTTGCTCAGTTTTGATGGACAAACCCTGGTGAGCGGAGGAGATGATAACACCCTCAAAATCTGGAATCTGGACACTGGAAAGGTGACGGACATTCTAGAGGGGCATAGTGATAACGTGCGATCGATTGATATCAGCCAGGATGGGCAAACGCTGGTAAGCGGCAGTGGTGATAAAACGGTCAAGGTGTGGAATCTGCAAACGGGAGAAGTGTTGCATGACCTGACTGGGCATCGAGGAGCCGTGTGGTCAGTTTCTCTCAGTCGAGATGGACAAACCCTCATCAGTGGCAGTGATTATGGCGCGATTCGTGTGTGGAACCCTCAGACCGGACAGTTAGTTCGCACGATCCCCGGACACGAAGAAGCTGTGTATTCAGTGGCGCTTAGCCCGGATGGAGAAACATTTGCTAGTAGCGGTGCCGATAAAACTATCAAGATTTGGAATCTGCAAACGGGAGACTTGATTCGGACTCTGCAAGGCCATACCGATGCCGTTCGAGCGATCGCCTACAGCCCCAACGGGCAAACGATCGCCAGCGCCAGTTGGGATAAAACTGTTCGCGTTTGGAATGCGGCAACAGGAGAACAAATGCACAACCTGGAAGGACATACCGATCGCGTTGTTGCGATCGCCATCAGTGCTGATGGGCAAACGATCGTCAGTGCCAGCGTCGATCAAACTCTGCGCGTTTGGGATGCCCAGGCCGGAAGCCTGCTTAATGAACTACCAGGACACACAGACTGGGTTTTATCGGTGGCGACGAGTCATTCTGATCAGATGATCGTCAGTGGCGGTAAAGACGAAACGATTAGAATATGGCGATAAAACCTCTATTTTTATAATCTTATCTGTGATTGTGCATAAGTTAATTTTTTCAGACGTATTAAGAAGCGTAGCTTTGAGTCATTCAGTCATTAGTAGTCAGAATTGAGGTGTCAAATGTCAGAGAAAACGCATCCCGTCCCCACGAATAGAACATCCGATCGCAAACCTTCGGTTCGTAAAAATCCTCTGCTCATCGGAGTTGGGGTAGCCGCTCTCTTAGTTGTTGCTGGCGTCGGTTATGGAGTCTATCAGCAGCAAAGTTCGCAAACTCAAACAGAAGCAAGTTGGGATAATCTCCAAGTTCAAACCTTAGAACAACATTCCAACTGGGTGTGGTCAGTTGCCGTTAGCTCGGATGGAAAAATGCTGGCAAGTTCCAGTGAAGATAACACCATCAAGCTTTGGGATGTCGAAACCGGAGAACTGATTCGCACGATCGAAGGACATCGCGGAGGGGTCTTATCCGTTGCCTTTAGCCCCGATGGACAAACGCTGGCGAGCAGCAGCAAAGATCTCACGATTAAACTCTGGAATCTGCAAACCGGAGAACTGATTCGCACGATCGAAGCTCATGCTAAATTCCCTCGATCGCTCGTCTTCAGCCCCGATGGACAAATGATCGTCAGCAGCAGTTGGGATCGAACTGCTAAACTCTGGAATGTCCAAACCGGAGAACTCGTTCGCACCTTTCAAGGACACACGGCTGGAATCTTTGCGATCGCCATCAACCCAGACGGTCGAAGCATTGCTACGGTTAGCAAAGACAAAACCATCAAACTCTGGGATTTACAAACTGGAGAGTTAATCCGCGTGATGGAAGGACACACGGATTCGATCCGATCGCTGGCATTCAGCCCGAATGGACAACAACTTGCAACTGGTAGCAATGACGCCACCATCAAGATCTGGAATGTTAGCACTGGCGAACTGATCCGTACTTTAGAGGGACACGCAAGCCTTGTGAATGCCGTAGCATTCAGCACCGATGGCAAAAAGTTAGCCAGTGGTAGCGATGATAAAACCGTTAAACTCTGGGACTTGCAATCCGGCGAAGCAATCCGGACTCTCTATGGACATTCCGATGTCGTCAACTCGGTCGCGTTCAGTGCCGATCAGCCCATCTTAGTGAGCGGCAGCAAAGATCGCACAGTCAAAGTATGGCGGTATTGAGAGTATCAAGTAGGGTGGGCACTGCCCACCTCAATTCATTAGGCTATGCCATACAACAAATTCGGCGTTGCAGAACGGAGGGATGAATATAGTGAGCAAATTGTGAGCAAAACGTACATGATTCGAGTGGAAGGAGAAAGAATTAAGGCATCCTCTACTGTTGTTGGCGTTTAGAGAAAAACTGGAAACTAAAGAAGCCGATCGCAATCATCGCAAATGAGAATAGCGTGGTCAGAGTTCCCAACGCATACAGCGCTGGAGAGGTGACGTTGGTCGTCATCCCAAAGATTTCTAGCGGCAAGGTATTACGCTGACCCGACACTAAAGACGTGCGCGTGAATTCGTCATAGGACAGGGTAAAGGTGAGTAGCCCAACGCCGATCAAGCTAGCTAAAATGAGCGGAAACACAATCTCCCAAAAGGTTTTGACATTACTCGCTCCTAAGTCTCGTGCGGCTTCTTCATACGACGGATTGAAACGATTAAACACACCAATCATGATCAAGAACGCAAATGGCACGGTCCAGGTTAAATGCGATCCCAAGCCGGATGAAAACCAATTTGTATCAATCTTCAGCACCTGAAAGGCGATGCCAATACCGAGCGAAATTAATACACTTGGCACAATCAGGCTAGAAATGGTGAGGTAAAAGATGACGTTTGATCCTTTGAACCGATCGCGGAAGGCTAATCCTGCCATTACACTCACAATCACAGACAGCAGCATGACTGAAACACCGAGCAGAAGCGATCGTTGGAATGCCTCCACAAAATTTCCGACGCGCTGCTCTTGAAAGACTTGTCCTAACCAGTAAAAGCTAAAGCCACGCATCGGAAAGGTCAGTGTTCCTTGAGGTCCCTGAAGGGATAGCATAAAGATGGTAATCATGGGACCGTAGAGAAACAAGACGAATAATCCGAAGAATGCAGCGAGGATGTAAAAAGATAAAGGTCGCTTGTTCATTTCTACAGTTCCTTGCGAATGTTCACGATACGCAGAATGCCGATCACCAGAATCAACGTGACGATTAGCAAAATGACCGCATTTGCCGCTGCAAGCGGATACTGCAAACTACCAATTTGAGTTTGGATCAGTTTACCGATCGAGGCTGACTGCCCACCGCCCATCAATCGCACTGTGACAAACTCGCCCATCACCAATGTCACCACAAAAATAGACCCGATCGCGATTCCCGGAGCCGCTAGCGGTAGAATTACCTCTTTTAAGACTTGCCACCCGGATGCGCCCATGTCTTGGGCTGCCGTGATCAAGGTGCGATCGATTCGCATCAAACTATTGAAAATGGGGGCAATCATAAAAAAGTTATAGAGATGCACCATGCCCAAAACAACAGCGAAATCCGAATACAAGAACCATTCCACAGGCTGATTGACAACATGCAACCCCAGCAACAATTGATTGACTAATCCCTCTTTTCCTAAAAGCGGAATCCAGGAGATCATCCGAATAATGTTGGATGTCCAGAATGGAACTGTACAGATCAAAAACAGGATGATTTGTAGCGTTTGATTTTGGATATAGAACGCTAAAAAGTAGGAAACTGGAAAGGCGATCGCCAAACAAAAGAACCAAACCAGAATGACATATTTAAATGTATTGAGGTAAGTTTGCAGCGATACTTTAGAGGTGAAAATACTCAGGTAGTTATCCAGCGTGAAGGCTGGAATCATCGCATAGCCATTGAATTGCCAGAAGCTGACGATCGCAATCATCAGAATTGGGAACACCAGAAACAACAGGAAGACGATCGTTTGTGGTGTCACCAACAAATAGGGTTCTAGAGCCTTGAACGTTTTTGACGACATAGTTCAATGATGGATCAGGATGATGGGTTTTGAGTGAGCAACATCTTGAAGATTCTCTCGTAAAATACATTGCAACCCCAGTAATAATTGTGAGCAACGCCCCAAGATTTCCCTAATTTCAATTTCACATTGTTGTCTTTTTCGATTTCATAGAAATTTAAACACCCACTAATTGGATCTTCCTCGTCATAGAAATTAATCCACCAGAGATGGTCAAAAAACTGTTGAATTGGATTCTGCTCCAGCCCTGTTTTCAGACTATCCAGTGCTTGCAATTCATTCGTTTGTTTGTTCCGCTTAAAGGCATGAAGATTGGTGAGCAATTGCTTCCGCACATACTGTTGATCGCCAGAATGAGGACGGAAATAGAACAAAATTTTGTCAAGCGGTGAACCAAACGTAATCAACCCGCGAATCTTTTGAATTTGTCGGATATAGGCTTCTGTAGCCTTATTGAGGCTGTCATTGGCTTTGGTATTCATCCGGTTCAGCGTATCGTAAGCGATTACGCTTCCCAACGAATGACCTGCAACCACCACCTGATCATATTCCTCCCTCTCCAACATCTCCTCCAGAAACGCTTGAGATTCTCCTAGAATGCGCTGTCGGACATCGTAATGACGCGACTTTTGATCAAGGCTTGTATAGATAGCAACATCCCCGATGAAATCTACAATGACCCGAAGACCCGCTTGCCTCAACCGCTGCGGCAGTGGAATAGCGGCTGGAATCCAACGTAACAACAGCCACTCTAGGAGACGGGCGATCGGATACAACCAATACACCCGTCGCAAAATTGTGTTCAATCGCCACCAATAAGGGCGATTCTTCTGGTTATTATCCTTTTTCAAGGATGGGAAGTTGGCATCTAAAAATTCCTTGTTGACTTCGTAAGTTTTGATAGCACCCCGAATGGTCTGCTTGAGCCACTGCAAAACTTGATCCATCGAAATCTTGCCTTCAGTCAGGTAAGCCCAGTAAAACTCATGGATATCAATCCAGTGATCACCGTCTTGCTCGGCTTTCGGTTTGATCCGAACAAAACTTTTCATCCAAGCAGAACCACTTTCCTGCCCCCGATAGAAGGAAGTTTTATGTTCAATTTGTAGATGACCAACATGGGGTTCCAGATAGTCCACAATTCCCCTGGTAAATTGATCTAGCGTGTCAAAAGGCTGTTGATCGCCAATCCCATGAATGATCAAAAATGCCGTATGTCCTCTGGGAAAGTTGGAATTCATTGAAACGCTCTCCAAACTGAATGAGATTCAGCATGATCTTAGTCATTCAGCCCAACGCAATCAGCCTAAGTATCGGAAACTTAGCAATTCTCTAAACGATGAATGGGTGAGCAACGCCCACCCAACTCAGGCCATTATGACGCGATAAATTCGTTCCACTTTTGCACGAGGTACGTGTTCTCCTGCATTGTGGAGTTCCAGACCACCACATTCCCCATTCGTTCTTCAAAGGAACCGCCATCGCGCACAGCACCCTCCGACTCTAGCTTCGTACCAAATGGGTCAATCATGTCTTCGGTCGCGGGTTTCCCTTCATACCAGAAAGCATATTCCGCTTCAGACATAAACTTTTTCGCGTTTTCAGGGATGGCGCTGTAATATCCTTGCCGCCCCAGGAAAGCACCCACCCACCCATCCAGCATCCAGTTGATGTATTCGTAGGCGGCATCCAACGCCACACCGGACAGGTTTTTAGACAGCCCAATGCCGCCACCCCACGCCCGATAGCCTTCCTTCAGAGGGGCATAGACGCACTGGAAGCCCTTAGACTTCACAGCAGTCACCGCAGGCGACCACATCGATTGCAACACAACTTCACCCGATGTCATCAAGTTAACAGACTCATCAAACGTCTTCCAGAAAGCGCGGAATTGTCCGGCTTGCTTCTGCTCAATCAGGATGTTGGTGATCCTGTCGATTTCCTCGCGGGTCATGTTGCCCTTGTCACCAAAGGTCATCAAGCCGAGCGATTCTACCACTAGTGCTGCATCCATGATGCCGATTTGAGGAATGTCGAGAATGGAGGTCTTGCCCTTGAAATCGGCATTGAACAGTTCACCCCAACTTTCAATGGTGCGTCCGACTAAATCGGGGCGATAGCCCAGCGTGTCGGCGTTGTATTGGAAAGGAATCAGCGTTGCCCAGTTGGTCGGTGACGTAGCAAACTCTTTGGAGCCTTGCTCAGTCAAATACATCACTTTGAAAGGAGCCGTTCCTTGAGATTGCTCGACCCGTGCGCCATTGAATTTGCCTTGAGTGAAGATAGACACAATTTTGTCAAACTCTTTGAGGCGGCTAATGTCGATCGCCTGCAAATTGCCTGCCGGAATCACGAGAGGCAAGCTAAAAAATTCACCATCAAAAATGTCATATTGTCCGGGCTGAGTGATCGCAATCTGGTTATTTTCTTCGGTGCTGAGTGCCCGTACCTCAATCTTGAAGCCCAAATCTTCCTGTGCCTTATCGCGAATTTCATTGATTTGCGACACGCCTGTGCCAATGAAACGCAACGTGACATCCTTCGTTTGGTTGGTGTTAACCTCCGGACTTTGAGCCGGATTTGCCGGAGTTCCACTGGGCGCTTGATTGGGAGCCTGAGCCGTTTCATTGCTAGCACATCTAGTAACGGCGATCGCCGCTCCAGCAGCCAATCCAGTTCTGATTAAATGACGACGAGAAAGTTTAGCCATAGTCTCTTATTAGGTTAGAAAATTACCAATTACCAATTACCAATCCCCTCATTAGTGCGGCAAGAAAATACAATTTTCTGGTGTCCAGGTGAGAGTGATGAGTTGTCCTTCTTCAGCCAGATTCAGGTGCCAGTCGTGGCTGCGAACTTTGTAGGTGATTTCTTCGCCAGTGGCTTCCGCCAGGAGAGAGACGCGAGTAATATATCCGGTGAACTCAATCGCCACCACTCTTGCAGTAAGCTGATTTGGCACAGTTGGATCAACGGGCGGGTAAGGGAGCATCTGCATACAATCGCTGCGAACACAGCAAGCTGCCATCATGCCAATATCTGCTGCCTGCCCATGACACAGGAATGTGCCGAGGCGATCGACTTCCAACCGAATCATCTGTTGGGTATGGTGAGTATGATCGGCAGCGACATTCGTGACTTTGCCCACAAAGAGGTTGTTATCCCCGACAAATCGGGCGACAAAGCGAGAGGCTGGAGTGGCAAAAATTTCATCTGGAGTGCCAATTTGATCAATCCGACCGTGATCCATGACCACAATTCGATCGGAGAGGGCAAAGGCTTCGTCTTGTCCATGCGTGACTTGAATGAATGTCATACCGAATTCTTTCTGAAGACGGCGCAATTCACTGCGAGTTCTGACGCGCAAGTTTTCATCCAGCGCGCTCAACGGTTCGTCGAGGAGCAACACTTGAGGACGAGTCACCAGTGCCCGTGCCAGAGCCGCCCGTTGTTGTTGTCCACCACTGAGTTTATTGGGTTTGCGATCGGCAAATTTCGTCAATCCCACAATCTCCAGCATTTCATTAACCCGACGGGTTCGCTCCTCTTTGGGCAAGTTTTTCATTTTCAGCCCAAAATCTACGTTCTCGCAAACGGTCTTATGCGGGAAAAGAGCATAGCTTTGAAACATCATGGAGGTGTTACGCTTGGCGGGCGGCAAATCGTTAACCCGACGATCGCCGATATAGAGATCGCCACTGGTAATTTCCTCATGTCCGGCAATCATTCGCAGGGTCGTCGTTTTGCCGCATCCACTGGGTCCTAGTAAACAGGTGTAGGAGCCTGCTGGAATATCCAGAGAAATGTTTTCTACGGCAGTGAAGGAGCCATATTTTTTTGTCACCGATCGCAGCGACACACCGACGGTATGGGAAGCCAGTTCCTGCTGGATGCTAGCTGTAGTTGAAGGCTGCGAATCTCTAATGCCAGGAGGAGATGTGGAAACGGATGAATTCATATAGTGACAAGTCAAATGTGGAGTTGAACATTAGAAGGCAAAGCAGGGACGCGAACGGCGATCTTACGGTGAGCTTACGGCGATCAAAGTCTGTTGATAGAACCAGTACAAAGTTTTTTGGATTGAGAAATTGTATTGTTTAACACAATCTTTCAACTCAAGAATGGAAACTAAATAAACTGTAACTCTTGTGAGATGGGCATCTTGCTCGTCCGGGCGGGTGAGGACATCCGCCCCACAATTTATTTAATTCTTAATTCTAGAACCTAAATCGCTGCACCCTGCTTCCTCAACAGGGATACGCTCGATCGAGGCGGAACAACGTATGCAGCAGCACGTTCGCACCTTGCGTACATTGCTCTGGTGACGTGTATTCTTCTCCGGAGTGGCTCAATCCTTGCTGACTAGGGACGAAAATCATGCCCATGTCCGTAAAGCGACCCATCTCCATTGCATCATGTCCGGCTCGACTAGGCAGATGGCAATAGCTATACCCAAACTGATCACACACCGTCGCGATCGCCGCTTGCATCTGAGAGACGGCTGGCGTGGGTGCAACACACAGAATCGGGGTCAGTTCAATTTGAGTATTCGTGGCGATCGCGATCGTCTTTAATATTCGCTCTAGTCGATCGCACATCATCTCCAGGCAATCGTTCGACAAATCCCGCATATCTACAGACAACTCAACCTGACCAGGGACAATGTTAACGGCATTTGGGGCAACCGTTAGATAACCCACCGTCGCGACAGGCTGACTCGGCATACACAATGCCATGTCTCGCACTGCCAGGATGACTTGAGCCGCCGCTACAAGCGCATCGTGTCGCATATCCATTGGCGTTGTTCCGGCATGGTTGGCTTGCCCAGTGATAGTGATCGCCTTACGCTGCATCCCAACGACACCTTGCACCACACCGATTTCCTTCCCCGATCGCTCTAACACTGAACCTTGCTCAACATGCAGTTCAACAAAGGCAGCAACCTGCTTACGAGTGCGTTTTGCCGTAGCAAGCTCATCCCAACTACCCCCGATCGACTCCAAATGCATTTGAATGTCCCCACCAATTTTGGGCTGATATCGTTCAGGCGCATTCAACAACACCGTTCCTGCCATGCCTTGTCCGCCGATCATGCTGCTCTCCTCATCCGTGAACACAATCACCTCGATCGGATGATTCAAGTGCATATGGGTTTCCTTCAGCGATCGCACCACTTCAATACCCGCCAACACACCCAACACGCCGTCATACGATCCGCCAGACGGAACCGTATCAATATGCGATCCGGTTGCTAAGGCAGCTGCACCTTCCACTTTGCCGGGATATCGTCCAATCAAGTTGCCCGCCGCATCAGTACGCACGGTCATCCCTGCCTCCACCATCCACTGCTGCACCAGATAACGGGCTTGTAAATCCTCTGGTGTAAAGGCGAGACGACAAATATCCCCATTCGGTAATCGACCAATTTTGGCTAGCGACTGATACTCGCGTTAAGGCGATCGCCATTCACAGTCAGCATTGAAAGAACAGCCATATAAATCTCCCTGAATCTATTCAGTCTATGCAATCAGCACTCTTTATCTAAATTCGTATTGCTGACTACGACAGAGCGCATCAACTCTTAAAACTTTAGGTTATTCAATTTGTATACCGCATACTGTATACAGAAACGAATCAAAAAACTGTATAACAATACTCAAAACCATCGCACTAGTTCTGTCGGTAGATAAGGAGATGCAGGGACAGAAGAAGATACCCCCTCTTCCCTCTCTTTTCCATCAACAAGCAACAATTTGCACCCCTCCAACTGGTATCATCTGACGCATTGCTTTAATCTTTTATTCAAATACTCTGGTAATCGTGGAGTGAGGAAGCAATGAAACTTTTGGTCTTACAGCCGTTTTCAGTCGAATGCGATAGACGAAGGGGCACGGAATTCCGTGCCCGTACCAGGTTGATCGATGGGAGGCAATTGAAAATCGCTCTAACAACGATCGGTTTTCTGGTCGGCTTCATGGGGATACCTACAGTACACGCCCAGGAGGTATCTCCTAATGGTGTGAGAACATTATCCCCAGAGGGGGCGATCGAGCCAACCGGAACCTGGAATGTCGGCACTCGTGCGGGTGATTTTATTTTCGTTGCCGGAATGCGAGGAATTGATCCAGCCACCAATACGCTAGTGGCTGATCCAGAAGCCCGAATTCGTCAAGCCTTTCTCAATATGCAGCTTATTGCCGAATCGGAAGGAGCAACCCTTCAAGACGCCGTGCGGATTGTAGTCTATGTCACAGATATGTATCGCTTTCGCCCGGTCGTCAATCAGATTCAAGAAGAACTCTGGGGAGACAGCCCCTATCCCCCTCGAACGATCGTGGAGGTCGATCGGCTGAACCAAGACGACATTGTAGAAGTGGAAGGCACTTTCTATGCCCCTGTTCAGGAGTGAATATGCCGCACCTGCTCAACTCGCTGTTGTCACTGCTGGTTCATATCATGAGGGGGATTGTAAGCTTCCCCCCGGCTTCTAGCCGGGGGCTTTCCCCGACAAACGAGCGCAGAGTTTCAGTAGCCCTGCAATACAAGCAAGCGTCTCAAATAGCGGAGCATTCAGAAGGTATCACACGTTTGAAAACGGGGGCTTCCGCTCGTTTTTCGGTGAAGGATGCGGCGTTTTCGGTCTACCACTTCTTGTAGGGTAGAAACTTTCCATTCATGATCACCTTTACCCGATCGCCCTTCGGATCTTCCTCTTTTTCAATGTCTAATGTGAAATCGATCGCGCTCATGATGCCATCACCAAACTTCTCATGAATCACATCTTTCATCGGCATCCCATAGACTTGCATGATCTCATAGAAGCGATAGATCAAGGGATCGGTCGGGACAACTGAACCTAACCCCTTCACTGGATACTCTGTTAGTTCGGCAGCGATGTCTGAACTTAATCCCAATGTTTCTACAATTTTGGTCGCTTCTTCCAGAGACGCACTCGCTTGGCGATAGATCACGGCTGCAATCCAAACTTCATCTCGTCCGAGTATCCTTTCCAGTTCTGCAAAAGTGACTCCTGTCGCTGCTTTCGCCGCCAACAATTTCTCAGTAATTTCTGGAACTTCAATACTAGGCATCATGTACTCCTTATTCACGCTTCTTTAACTGCACGGGTTTCATCAGACAGGTGCAATTCCATTGGTAGCTTTAATTAATTCAATCCAAAAGCGGCTTCCTTGTCCAGGTTGAGATTCTACGCCGACCGTTCCGCCTATCCGCTCTATGCCTTTATGCACGATCGCCAGCCCAATTCCTGTACCAGGATAGACTTCTATGCCATGCAAGCGTACAAACACACTAAAAATCCTCTGGTGATCCTCTGGAGGGATACCAATGCCGTTGTCTACCACCCAAAGACGTATTCTCTTCGAGGATACTGCAAGCGGAAGATACAACGATGACGATGCAGCAATCATCTCTTCGTTATTTTCATGTCGGCTTGTCTCCATGTCTTCTACAATCTCCTCCGCCCATACGCGCACTTGAGGCTGTACACCTGGGGCAACAAACTTAATCGCATTGGTCAGCAGATTTGTGATGACTTGAACCAACACAGTACGATTGCCAATGACCACCCCTAACGGTTCCTCAACTTGCACTTGCGCCTGTCGCGATCGGAGTTCCGGTTCTAATCGACTCAAAACATCAGCCACCACCAACGAGAGTGAGATGGGTTGTAGCGATAGTTCAGTACGGCTGAGTTGACTATAGGAAAGCAAGTCTTGAACGAGTTGGATTGCCTGCTGAGAAACAATCAGAATCCGTTGAAGAAAAAGTTGGTTGTCTGGATCAGATAAATCTCCTTGACTCTCGACTAAGATTTGACTGAATCCTAGGATAGCGCGTAAGGGTTCTTGTAAGTCATGCGAAATGGAATAGGCAAAGGCTTCTAAATTCTGATTGGCGGTTTCCAGTTGAGCCGTTCGCTCTTGAACACGCTCTTCCAGTGTGGCATTGAAGTGTTGTAGTTCAATTTCCGCCTGTTTTCGAGCGGTGATGTTTTCTAGCAATCCATCGACTACGGGTTCACCGTTAAGTCTTTTCAGCGTCACGCTCAGTAAAACCCAAATTTGAGTGTCATTGGCTCGACGGAGTAGAATCTCCTGTTCTTGCTTCTGAGGTGGGGGTAGATCTGTCAATTGGGAATAAATCTGCCAATCTAAACCCTGTATATCCTGCACTTGAGCGAACGAATCGGCTCCTATCAAACTGAGAAATGTGGAGTTGCATTCTAGTAATTCTCCGGCGGCATTGAGCCGAAACACCCCTACATTCAAGGCTTCGAGCAAGTCTTGGAGGCGAATTTCTAGCTGTGCGAGGCGGTGTTGAATAACGGCACGTTCTAAAGCCACTCGCACTGATGCTGCCAAACGAACATAGCGACCAGGTGTTTTAAGAACGTAATCATCCAGTCCTGCTTTCATGGCTTCAACGGCGATCTCTTCATTTCCAGTGTTGGTAAACATAATCACTGGGCAACCAGGATAGTGTTGCTTGATCTCGCGGAGAACATTCAATCCATTAGTCCAGTGCAGTTGGTAATCAGTAATCACAACGTCAAATTCACCCGTGGCGATCGCTTCAGCCATGTCTCGTGTGTTTAAGATTTCCCGAACATGCAGTTGGGAAAATTCTCGGTGCAGTTCGCGAATGATCAGGGTACGATCGCCCCGATTGTCATCCACGACTAGAACACGAAGAGTTGGAGTCGTCGGTGTCATACGAGTTCCCGTTACCGTTGAGAACGGCTTTAAGCAGCGCCACCAGAACGGATGACCCGACCTCAATCTGGATTCCGCACCTGACCGCCCATGCACTTTAACCTTTTCCAAACAATGGCTGAACCAATATCTGTACTGGGATGGGTTTCAATCCAGGCAGGTACTCGGAGAGGCAGAAAATCCGCTTGTGGTGTTCTGGTACGGTGCAAATGCCGTTATCTTCGATTCATAACGTTACCCAATTGTGGTTCGCTTGAACATACGTCTGAGAGTAGAAATGTATTTTTAGCTGCACGTTAGCAAAACTACTGGCAGGGTAACTACGGAGTGAACTGACGCTGAAACTCAACCTGAGCGATCGGTTGGATGTTCCTTGCGATCGGCAGATGGCATTACTCAAATTCGATCGCTTCCGGTAACTCAATCCAGAAGCAGCTACCCTGACCGAGAATAGATTCCACACCGACCTGTCCGCCTAAGCGTTCAATCCCTTTGCGGACGATCGCTAAGCCAATCCCAGTTCCCGCGTAGACTTCCTCGCCATGCAGCCGTTCAAACACGCGAAAAATGCGTTCGTGGTGTTCAGGCGCAATGCCAATGCCGTTATCCTCTATCCAAAGTCTCACTTGTCCTTGGCGCTGTTCTGTGCGAATGCGAACCTGGGGATTACGATTGGGGTCAATAAATTTAATTGCATTCGTAATGAGATTGGTGATGATTTGAACCATCGTCGGGTAGTGAGCAATGACAGGAAGTAAGGGTTCTTCCACGCTTACTTGGGCGTGTTGTGCCTGAAGTTGGGGTTCAAGTTGAGATAGGACATCCCGCACCATTGAACTCAGATTGAGGGGACGGAGAGGTAGGTCAGCACGGCTCAAGCGGCTGTAGGTTAATAAGCCTTCTAGCAAGGCATCCATGCGCTCAGATGTAGCCAAAATGCGAGTGACATACATTTGTCCATCTGGGTTGAGTTGGGGGGCATGGTCTTCAAGGAGAATTTCAGCAAAGCCCTGAAGCCCCCGCAAGGGTTCCCGCAGGTCATGAGAAATGGAGTAAGCAAAGGCTTCTAGAGCTTCATTAGCGTCTTGGAGTTGATGGGTTCGGTTGAAGACAAGTTGTTCGAGTTGTTCGGTGTAGCGTCGCAGTTCTTCACGCAGACGAGCCTGTTGGAGAGCGATCGCCAATTGATTTGCCACCTCAGAGGCAATTTCCATTTCTTCGTTAGATAAGCTGCTGGGCTGTAGCGATTTCAGGTTCAGACAGCCGATTAACTGATCTTCAGCCCGTAACGGTACTCGCATCTCAAAGCGAATGCCCTGCTCAAACAGATGTTGCAAAAACAGGTTGGGTCTAGGATGCTGACTCAAATCTTCGATGACCACTGGCCCCTGTTGCAGTTGCTCCATTTCGCCGAAGTCCTGAAATGACCAAGTGGCTCCAGGCTGAAAGCCGATCGATCGATCGTCCAGGCTAGAACGAACTGCTAGCACAGACACTCGCGCTTGTTCCCAGTCAAACAACAGCACATCCAGAAGTTGACAGGTTACTAACGGAGCCATTGACTCTAATCCACGCTGAGCAATTTCAGCCGACGATCGTGCTTGAAGAATGGATCGATCGAGTTCTCGCAGGGTTTGTAATCTCGCTGCATACCGCTTTAGCAGTTCTTCTGCCCGTTTCCGCCCTGAGATATCTTCTAAAACTCCATCAATCACAGTAAATTGATTCACTATCGTCAACATTTGGCTGACTGAAATCCAAACAAAGCCACCGTCAGCGAGGTCTAGCCGCAACTCGCGCACCTGCTTTTGCCCCGGAGTCAACGTTTCAATGTCTGAAAACAGGATATTAAAGGGTTCTATTTGAGCATCGTCCAGAGAGCTTATCCTGAGAATTTGCAGAAACGCTTCGTTACTGTCAAGGAGTTGTCTTTCTCGATTGAAGCGAAACACTCCCACATTGATTTGATTTAAAAGTGATTCTAGTCGCACTTGCAGTAATTCGGCTCTACGACGAGTTTCGGCTCGTTCTAGTGCAGCATTCACCGATGCAGCAAGCCGGATGTAGTGTTTGGCAGACTTGAGGATATAGTCGTCTAGCCCCTCTTTCATTGCCTCAACTGCAATTTCTTGCGTCCCTGTGTTGGTGAACATGATCACAGGACAGTAGGGATCGCGATGTTTGACTGCCCGTAAGACTTGTAATCCATCGCTCCATCGCAGCTGAAAGTCAGTTATGACGGCATCAAACCGTTTCGCTTCCAGGGCTTGCTCAAACTCGTTGCGATCGACAATTTCTTCAATCTGTAGATCAGAGGGAAAGGCGCGTTGGAGTGCCCGAATAATCAAAAGGCGGTCTTCAACCGTATCCTCAATGACAAGAATGTACATTACTTTCTCGACGAGGGCATTGGGACAAGTTAGGAAATGAATCACTGCATGGATTGAAGGCGACGAATCTCCCACAATATCGGCTTTAATTTAACCTAACCAACCCAAGTTGAGAGATTCTAACATGACTATAGCTAATGTTTGAGAGCTAATGTTTGAGAAGTATCCGACTTCCTCTCGGCATTTGTTCTAGGTGTAGGAGTCAGATGGCGGTAAGAAAGCCTGAATTTGTCGGATTGTTTCCACCAAGTCTTGCAAACGGAAAGGTTTAATAAAGTGTGCTGTTGCCCCTAATGCCATCACTCGATCCACTTCTTCAATTTCGCCTGCACTGCTCAGAACGATGACCGGAATCCGGCTGAAATTGGGCTGTTGCTTGATCCATGCTAAAAACTCTAGTCCGTTCATTCGGGGCATTCTCATATTGCTAAGAATCAATATTGGTAGAGGGTAGCGATCGCGATCTCCATAGTCTCCTCGCCCCAACAGATAGTCCACGCCTTCTGCCCCGTTCCCGACAATCTGAAGCGAAACGGCTATGTTTGCTCTCTCAACTGCGCGTTCTAGAAGCAGCACACTATCGGCGCTATCTTCTACCACTAAAACCGTCCATTGTTTAGAAGCCATTCCATTGAAGTCATTCCCCGAAAGACTTCCATATCCTACCCCAGTTGCTTAGATGATTGAAGTGTGGGAGTGCAAATTTAAGCTAATCGGCATTAGGATTAGGTTGTGAAATATCCTACCGATCGAGGTTCACTCAATAGTGAAATGAAGTGACTGATAAACACGTATTTGATATTGGCATCGTGATGTCTCAGATTCGGGAGGCGGTGCGTCCGTTTCCTAAAGCTGCGATGTTTGAATTGGCAGCGCAAGGGTATCGATCGCCCTTTGAGCAATTGATCGCTTGTATCATTTCAATTCGCACCTATGATGAAACAAGCTTACCTGTTGCACAGCGATTATTCGATCGCGCCCGCACTCCGGCAGAGATGATTCACTTGACCCCGCCTGAGATTGATGATCTCATTCAAGACTGTACATATCATGAACCAAAATCACGGCAGATTTGGGCGATCGCGTATCAACTGATTGCTCATCACAATGGTGTTTTACCTTGCGACACAGAGTTAATGCGTTCTTTCTCAGGGGTTGGTCCCAAGTGTGCCAACTTAACGATGGGAATTGCTTGCGGTCAGCCTTGCATCAGCGCAGATATTCATGTTCATCGGGTAACGAACCGTTGGGGATATGTTCAGACTCGCACCCCTGAAAAAACCTTGACAGCCCTGGAAGCAAAACTTCCTCAAGCTTACTGGATCGAGATCAATGAACTGTTAGTGCCGTTTGGTAAACACATTTGCACAGGTAATTTACCAAAATGTTCAACCTGTCCTGTATTGAAAATGTGCCAGCAGGTTGACGTGAAAAATCATCGTTGAAAGAAGATGAGTGGATGGGTGGATGGGTGGATGGGTGGATGGGTGGCTTATGCAAGGGGAAACGGATGTAAGGCTTGTCGCCATTAAGTTGCACATCGCGCTACAGGTCAATTTTTCATTCCCTTGAATCGCTCCTTCGCTGACTGAAAGGCTTCCCGCATCACAGACTGAATTTTCTGGGGATCAGGCTTTTTCCCGCCCATCAAGTCGCCGAAGTAAACGCAAGTTCCTTCACCCAATGCCCAGGTGTAGGCGGCTGCCCACGATGCGGCGATTACGCTGCCGAACCCAGGAATAAATTTAATCAGTTCCCGTCCGATCGCCTGCGCCAAAAATCCACCCGCGATCGCACTCACCACTCCACCTGCCTGAGATGGGGTGAGCGTTTGTCCATACAATTGCCCCAATAATCCCACCATTGAAACTTGCAGCGCGGTCAATACGGGCATGGTCGCGAAGGGCAGGGGAATAGCGGCGATCGTGGCAGCAATCACTGAAAATGCCAGCATATAGCGACGTCCGACATCTCGATAAAGGGTGCCAATTTGCTCTCCTGCGGTGTTGTCTAATAGCTGATGAATAGTACGGGCTTCGGCTTCTGGCAAGAGATCGGCAAGGGAATCGATCAACGCTTCTAACCCATAGAAAACGGGTGTATAGCCATCTTCCTCCAGCGTAAAATCAATGAGAACAGCGCGATCGAACAATCCCGTGAGTGCCTGCTGTAGGGCTGCAAACGCTCGGTTGACCTGCTCATAATCAGGCGGATATGCCGGATGATCGGCAATTTCAGGCGAATAAATTTCATGCAAACAGGTGATTGCCAGAAGACAAGGAATCGTGGGATAGGTTCGACGTAACTGTTGAGCAATCTGTCGGAGTGTATCGATCGCAAAATCCGTAATTTTGACTGTCAGGATCAGAACTCTAGCGCGATTGTTTTCCTGCCGGAGATCGCGGATCAGTTCTTGAATAATGGCTTCCGTGTTCTGGTTGACATCTCCCAAGCCAACTGTGTCGGTAAAAATCAGCAAGGGCAGGTCATCAGATGGATAGGCATAGCGTTCGGTGTGTTGCGTATGCGGGCGAAATCCTTGTCCGACAATCTCGGCTGAAACCCCGGTCAAGCCACGCACGAGCGAGCTTTTCCCGGCTTGGGGTTTGCCAATCAGAAGGGCTTCGGTGGTCGGCAGTTCCGATCGCACCTTTGCCAAAATCTCGGCAACTTGATCTTCACTGACGCTAAACCACTTCACAATCGTCTCTGCTAGGTGATTGATCGGGACAAGTTTGATCACGTTTCCAGTAATGCTATTCCAAGCTCCAGTTGCCCGATCAGTCCAGGATTCGGCGATCGGCTCAGGGGTCACATCATCCGTTGGTTGATCGACTGGCTGAACATTCGCCAGTGGCGAGTCAGCATCCTGTGGCTCAGTCATTTATCTTAAACCCTGAGATCTACTTTCTCTAACTTATCAGAAGGGGGATGAGGGGATGCGCCACAGTACATCCACAAGTTCTCTAGTTTCCCCTTGAGAAGGTTCCATCTTGCTAGGGCAAATACTTTTGCACTACCACCCAGCCTGTTAGGGTAACGATCGCAAATCCTAGAAAGAGTACCAGATTTGTACTGATGTGGAGCGATCGTGCCCACGGACGTTTGGGGCTAATTTGAGTTGCACTCCATGCCGAAACTAATGTCAGCCCAACAACTGTTAAACCTGCCGGAAGATGAGCGGAATGTCCGAGATTACCGTAATAGCCGATCGTCCCAATCAATCCAATGCTCAACAGCAGCACTATTAAAGCAACCATTGTGCCACCAATAACATAGTGAAACGGACGTAGCCATTTGGGTCGCTGTTGCTTATTTTGACGCGCAAAAAACATCCAGGCCCCTGTCACCGCCAGCACAACATAAGCAGCCAACGATAGACCCATTGACCATGCGGCAATTCGCCAGAGCCAGAGGAAGGAGGGGAGGTGCATGGGAAGGATAGAGGATGAAGGATGTCAATTATGGTAGTCTGTTGCGTTGATTATTACACAGCTTGTGGGATGGGCATCTTGCCCGTCCGGGTGGGTGTTCGCGAAGCGTGTCCGTAGGACATGGACACCCACTCCACAATTACACTCTACAATTAATATAAGTTCACCTATTACATATCTCTTAACTCCGTGAGTCTACAAAAGAAAGATGCAGGCGATGCCGATCGCTAACCAAATCAGAAAGTTCGATCGAGTCAGTCCCATTGCCTGATCAATAGCCTCCGATGTAATTGGACGAATGGGATCTCCGAGTAACGGCTTCTGTTTAACAATGCCTCTATAACAGTTGGTTCCACCCACCTGAACATCAAGAGTAGCGGCGTAGGCACATTCGCTCCATCCGGCATTAGGACTTGGATCGTTAGGGGCATCGCGTTGACAGAGTTTCCAAATGTGGCGGGGTCTGCCAGATAGGAGGGATAGGCTGAGGACGGTAAGGCGGCAGGGGAGCCAGGTGAGGAGGTCTTCCAGTCGGGCACTACACCAGCCGAGGTCAGTGTAGGGAGCTTCGCGATAGCCCACCATTGAGTCTAGGGTGCTGGATGCTTTGTAGGCGAGGGCGATCGGGACACTGCCAATTGGGAGAAGTGCGCCGACGATCGCCCAAAACATCGGAGCCATCACGCCATCGGTTGCGTTTTCCGTCACGGTTTCCAACACTGCCCGTAGGATTTCTGGTTCCGAAAGATCATCTGTATCTCGTCCTACATAGAGGCTGAGCTTAGAACGGGCTGTCAGCAAGTCCCCCTGGCTCAAAGGGTGGAGAACGTCTTCGGCTGCATTCCGAAGGCTGCGTCCGGCAAAACAACTGGCTAGAAGAATGCTTTCGATCGCCATACTGAACCAGGGATGGATGAATGAGGCACTCCTAACAATCAGCCAACCGACTAGACCGCTAAGACTAATCAGCCCGATCGCTAACACTATACCGGCTGCTCGTAATGCGATCGGCGGCTCAACCCGCTTCAGGACGATGGGTGTATAGTGAGCGATCCCCCAACCCATGATCTGAACCGGATGCAGCCAGTTCCACGGATCACCCATTAGATAGTCGAGCAGCGCGGCGATCGTCAACACCACAGCCGCATGATGCACTGATAGATTCACCAATTTAATGTTCTGTCCTGTGATAGACACCAAAGTAAGCCACAATTCCCTATTCTCTGATATCGTCTGACCAATACTCCTTGAATTTATGAGACTGAACTGGACTGAAATGTCAGATTCATCGCCTCGACACTCCACCATCGTTGATCCCAGGGTTGTTCAACTACAACGACTACGTCGCTTAAGTTTCTATCTAGATAACGCGATCGTCATTCCCATCATCAATTACCGGATTGGACTAGACCCAATCATTGGCTTGCTACCAGGAGGAGGAGACGCAGCTGGTTTATTTCTTTCCTCTTACATCGTCCTGGAATCTGCTCGTCTGGGAGCTTCTAAATCTGTTTTAGGACAAATGGCATTCAATATCCTGCTGGAAACCTTCGCGGGAACGGTGCCTGTCCTGGGAGATCTTTTTGACGCGACCTGGAAATCGAACGCCAGGAATATTCAACTCCTCGAAGATCACCTAAAGATCCCTCAGCCTCAGCGACAGCGAAATCAGGCGTTTGCCATCTTATTGATTGTAGGGCTGGTGCTTGTCTTCATTGGCTGTCTCGCTCTGTCTATCCTTCTACTGCGTTGGCTGCTGCAATTCGTGAATAGCTAAGAAAGCCGTTCTAAATATAGCAAGAACTCACTACTAAAAATCCATATTTAGCGTTTTGTATCATTCATTTTGGGTGAGCCGTGGCATAATGATGCGGCTGTTACGAGGGATGGTTCGATGGTTCAAGCCCTGCGCTCATCTGAAAGTTCGCTTCATCTGCTGCGGCAACCTCCATTGCAAGACTGGAGTAACGGAATTGAGTTGAATTTCCAATTGCCTGATCCGGAAGACGAGCAGATTCCAGAGCAAGAATTTCAACGACAGATTGAGACGGCATGGCAGGTCTGCGATCGCTTCGATCTACAGACTGATATTTGGCGTGGGCGAATCTTACGGACGGTACGCGATCGGGAAAAGCGAGGCGGCGATGGACGGGGCACTGGCTTTCTTAATTGGCTGAGAGAACGCGAGATCAGTAAAACTCAGGCATATTCGCTGATTGAACTAGCAAACAGTGCCGATACGCTACTGCAAGAGGGATTGCTGGAATCGGAGGATGTGAATCAGTTCAGCAAACGGGCATTTGTGGAAACTGCTCAAGCCCCACCAGAGGTGCAGCAGATGGTGAGCGATCGTCTTAAGGAAACTAGCCCATCCAGCAAGTCGGCTCCGCGCATCACCCGTCGAGAAGTCCGGCAACTCACTGACGACTGGACGGCCATGTCCTCAGAATTACTTCCTGTCGAGGTAAAAGAGAAAGCCGCGAACAGCACCATTCCCACCCGCTATTTAACTCCGCTGGTGCGAGAAATGGAGAAGTTACCAGAATCTCACCAAACTACTTTACGGGCAGAAGTTGCCGCTAATCCTGATGTGGACACTGTGAAACAGGTGACTGCGGAAGCGCGATATTTGGCAAAATACTTAACTGCCGCTCGACAGGTTCAAACCCTCAACCTGGAATCCTTAGATCTAGAAGCGGCATTAGAGGAGGCATTACGAATCGGCTGCTTGAATAGCACGGCTGATTTAGTGAGTCAGGCATCCCAATTAGAGCAAACGATCGCCAAACTCTATACCACCTGGAAGCGCCTCAATAGCCTTGCTGAGCGCGTTTACTTGGATAGTGGAGCCAGCACACCGCATTTACGATCGCTCCTTGCCAGCCTTGCGCCTCTCTCCAGTGAAACTCTGGAAATCAATCTCGGTGATACAGATAGCCATTTCTCCCACACCATTCGCCTCAAAATTCTCACTGAGCCTGAACTTTAGAAAACTTAATCGCTTCTAATTCCTAACTCTTGACCTAAGCCAGAATAGATATAGCAATCCCAAATCAATTGTGAGAAAACCCAAAGGGGTTTGGGGACGAAGTCCAAGGAGGGGGCACTGCCCCCTCCACCCCTTCTTAACAAATGATTTAGGGCTGCTATATATTAGCTTAGGATTCAGGGAGGTTCAGCAATGTCTGAGCAGTCTAGTTCAAATCAAGTTTCAGATGAAGTGATTACCGTGCGACCGACCGCAGAAACCATGACGCGCCAGCATCTTCCGTATTTTGTTGGCATCTCTGGTAAAACAACAGGCACCAAGGGACTGTCAATGAATTTGGTGATCATTCCACCAGGAGGTCAGGCTAAGCCTCACTTCCACAAGGATTATGAAACCGCCATATTTTTGCTCAAAGGTCGGGTTGAAACTCGGTATGGTGAAGGGTTGAAACGATCGGTGATTAATGAAGCTGGCGATTTTCTGTTCATTCCACCTGGAGTGCCCCATCAGCCAGTTAACTTGAGTGATACGGAGGCAGCACAGGCGATCGTCGCTCGAAATGATCCGACTGAACAAGAAAATGTCGTTCTTTATGATGCACTCAATTCTGAGAACGAATAGCTTGAGTAAACTCATTGCGAGATCATCGAAAAATCATTTCAGATTCAGATTGGAAAATGAAGTCGTAATCGAAACAAATGGAATTGGGATGACGAATGATCATAAAACCGAAACTTGAAGTAACCTCTGTTGGAAATGTCGCCATCACCAATTCCACGAGTTTTTTCGAGGGAATCTCTGGTGTTTGGATGAAGTACGTTCGTTTAGCAAAGAAAACACCTTCATCTTTGGGCACAACAATTCCATTGATTCGGTGAGCGTGTTGAATCGGCTTGATGTACATACTGATGAAATCTTCTTGATTGCGCTGGAGTCGATACAGTCGCTCGTGCTGTAACCAACTCATACAAAACATCATTTTTAAAACTTCAAATCCCAAGATATAGTTGAACACGTTATTGCGTTCTTCTGTGCTAAAAGCCATCTTCAAGGCTGATTTGAGGTATAGATCAGGTTGTCTGCGCGTGTCTTGAGCCGAGTGGGTGTAAAACTGCCGAATGTATCCTCTCAATACGCTTTCCGTGAGTTCTGTTTGAATACCGAAGTCTCTCAAATATTGCTTAACTCGTTGCTTAGTTTCCTGATCTTCTAACTTTCTAGACACTAACCCATCAGCCGTATAGTCATCCAGAAACTCAGCCTGTCCCTCTGGAGGCGCAGCACACATTAAATGACAGAGAGACAGCATATAACGACGCTGCTGCCAGGATAAACTTTCAACCCAGGCTCTTGCTTCTAGAGGGAGTTTACCCAAAATATTGTCTACTCCGCCCATTCCCATTTCTTTATCAAATGCTTTACTCATAATGCTTAGCTGTATGAATAGTAGATATGTAGGTGAACTGAATTAACTGAATTAATTGTGGGGCGGGTGAGGACACCCACCCGAACGGGCAAGATGCCCATCCCACAAACTGTGTAATTAACTCTGTCTGATTACTTAGGAGATTTCCAGCAAAGAATCTACCAATTCGTAGGATGGGCAAAGGGTCTTACCCGTGCCCATCGTCAGCCAGAATCATGGATGGGCACGGATGCCTTTGCCCATCCTACGCAGGTATTTTA
>JAAUSF010000084.1 GCA_012033255.1 Cyanobacteria bacterium RU_5_0 | reverse complement strand
TTTTAAAAGTTGATTTTTCGTGCGCGAAGCGCACGAAAAAATCAACCCTTTCAACCAGTTTTAAAGCACGTCCTAGGACCCGATCGAATGTTTAGAGCAGTGCTGACACCTTTAGTGGTGTATGGGTGTGAAAAATATTTCACTCCTCCCTCAACTACGGCAGCTTGTGCTGGAGTCAAGTCAGTGAAGAGTTGTTCGTGTTGCATCGTGTTCATAGATTTTTCCTGATCTTGTTTAGAGATACGATTTTCTGCTTCTTGAGAAACTTATCTTCATTGTAGAAACGCACCAAGAAATCACCATCATCAGAACGTCTTTGTTTAAAGTCAACGAATGGCTCGACTCTCTCATACTTTCGTTGATCCACAAATTGTTAATTGTTTTGGAGCGATTACGGTGTCAACTACACTGTCTGAGGCAGAGTAGTGTGACGTTTCGTCATCAACTCTGCCTGAGAATATTCTTGTTCAATTTCTCGGATCTCAATCACTCCACAAAATGCTTTTTTAATTTTGCGCTCAATCACAAATACAATAGAACATATTACGATTTGAATTTTCTACCGCTTAATTTTTCTACTGCTTCTACTGCTTCTTGAAGGGTAGCTCCTGTTTTTTTGCGATATAAACTTACCGCCTTGAGTCGTCGTCCCGGATCAGGATCGAGCGCAATTTCCTTGAGTTCTTCTGGGAATCGATCGAGATCCAAATGATCTATAATCAAATCCACACAATACTCAATTCGTTTAAGCTTCCGCTCAACTTTATTTCTAAACGCTCCAATACTTGAAAGAACAATAAAGTTTGAAATAAAGAGAAAACCAAGAATTAAAGTATCCAGTGTCATATCTTATCTCCAGGGTTATGCAATTCGATCGCTTACTAATTCCTCGAGCCTTTCTCCCTTTACAGATTAATAGTGGTGCAAGGTCAAGCTTGCCGATGTGGAGAAGAGCGATCGAAGTCAATGCCTCGATCGCTCTTCACATTCAGTGTGCTGGTCAAACACCTAAAGATTACTTCAGCTTGTGTGGGAGTCAGGTCTGCGAATAGCTGTTCGTGTTGTACGTCGTTCATAGTTTTCTCTTGTGTTATTTACAATGTGTTGCTCTTTCCGTTCCTTAAGGAACTTATCTTCACTATAGAAAAGTATTCAGGAAGAACCATCAGAAGAACGTCTTTGTTCAGACTCAACGAATAGATCGGCTTTACCAGACTTTCGTTTAGTCACTGACTGGTAATTGATGTCGCCGCGCATCGGGGATATAGCAGTAGCCAGCATGGTTAGGACATTGCCCAAGGCTGAAAAGCAAACGGTCAATCAATCCTGACTCAGCACTCAGTCCTCAGCACTCAGCACTTAGCCATATACCCTATCGGTGCAACAGACTCCACCGACCCCGGTTGCTGCCCAGTAGCAGAACCCAGGCAAGGGCAAGAGCAATGACCCCAAAAAGCTCGATTTTCACTTCAATGCCAGTTTATCTGCTCTCAATCTTGCCAAATATGACGACCGATTATGTCACTCCCAGCCAGACTCCAAACGCTCATCCTCCACTTTTTCGATGGCGAGCTACAAGCGGGTCGCATTCAACAATCATCGCTCACCTGTCTCCAGCCCGTTTTGACCACATCAATCTCTATGGCAAATATCGCTTTGATCTAGCTGAAAACCAGAACAGACAAGGGTTACGTCCGTTAAGACCACTGTGAAACCATTAAAATCGGAGGCTGAAATCTTGGTACAGTCAAGCTTTTAGGCTTAGCGTTGTTTTTTGTTCCATTGCTAAACAAAGGCGAATGACTACGATACACTGGGGAATCGACAGTGAGGATGGATAAATGGCACGAACCAATCGAGAGAGAACTGAACCTGTTGAGTCAAAGGAATCGACTGTTGACACGTTGGTGGAAACACCTGTAACCGAAGCTTCCCCTAACGCCATTGGAGAGATTGAAGAGGCTGTAGAGAAGGATGAGGACATTGAGGACATTGAGGACATTGACGATATCTTGAATGCCCTCAAAGGGCTATTGAGTGCCGTTGACAAGCTCCAGAAAGTGCGTCAGGAAATCGGTGATATTAAACCTTTATTGCTGCGAATGTTAGATGGAGAAGTAATGAGTGGAGATGAACTAGAACGACTGAAGAGTGGAATTGGCGGACTCTTGCGCCTGGTTCGTGCCTACAGCGATCACCAGGTCGCTTTAGCGAAAGCGCAAGGGGCGAGAACGCTCTTAGATCAAGTGCTGAAAGCGCCAGGGAATCACGAGAGTATAGAAATCTCCTAAGAACGAAGTTGCGCCATTTCAGCGATCGCGCCTTCTCTGTTTCCCGTTCCCGATCCAGGGGCGATGTTCCAATGATAGCGTTGTCCATTGGCGGTAATCCAGCGGGAGCGTAGCAATCCTGACATCATGCGGATCATAGCGTTGTAGCCAACACCAAACGAGAGCTTTATGCCCTCCGGCAAATCGTTGTTTCGGGTTCTGCGATTTACCAATGTAGAGTAGTCCTTCGGTGCGGTGTCGCACGGCATACAGGCTATGTCGGGTTGAGAGGGTAGGGAAATCTCTGCTGACGGGGATGCATTGCTCAAAGCTCACTTTCAGGACTCGTCTTTTTGACTTTTCCCTCTCCTCTGGGCGGTTCTTTCAATCCACACGCATAAACCATATAACCCAAATAAATGAACAATGGTGAATTTACTAGAACACCAAGGTAAAAAGGTGGAACTTTGTATTGCCGATAGTAATAATCTTGTTTAATGCTAGACGAAACGTAGGGATCTTGTCCCATAAATTGTAATAACTGAGCAGATGTTTGTTCCGCTTGTCTCAGAGTATAGATATTAAAAACGAAAATCAAAATTATTGAAACGATTCCTGCAACACGAATTCCTTTATGTTCATGTAAGAAAATCCAGGCTCTCTCTGATGTCATAATCCAACCTATAGCAATAAGCAGAAAACCAAATGAACCCCAAACAACATTCATGTACCTATCGTAATTTCTCTTTGCAGCATCATGCAAAAGCTCAAAATTAAATTTTTCATTTGCGTTGATAACATCGTCCGTTAATCCCTGCGTTGGTGTCGGTGTCGGTGTTAAAGATGAAACAGGTGAAGGACTTAAAGCAATCAAGTAAGACAATGAGGTATCTGTAGATGCAGTATATGCAACCTTAGCAGATAGCAATACGATGGAGAGAACAATGCTACTTCTTAATGCTAAAACTGTAATCCAATTCGGCTTTTTCATAAGCAAATAAGACCCTATTCAGTTAACTAAGTTAAAGTGTATCCCTCTGTCTAGAAAGGTTTAGTAAAACTTTAAGATAGAATCTCGCTCTAGTTCGTTTGTTTCTTATTTGTTCGTTCTAATACACTTTAGCTTTGAACTCGGCACTATGTTGTTTGCGCTGCATAACTCTGTTTACCTCCGTAATCTTACTGTGTCTGGTTGCAGCGACTCTATCTTATTCCTTTATCCAATTTTCAGGGTACATCATACTGGATTAGTTGTAGGCTAGTCGGCAGAAAACGTTAACATCTATGTATAAAGAGAGGTTGAGGCCTTAAAACTATACCTAAGGCGGAACAAAAAACCCGGTGCTACGTGCTGTGTTGCTGGTTTACTAGGCTTTACTTGTCCGTAAATATTGTTCGTATGGATGAGCGGACAGGAAATATATTTTTCTTTGCAGTGAAGAGAACATCATAGAAATATACCCCAACGGGAACTGGAGGTACATTGGATGAGTAAACTCAACTTTCAAGCAATGAGTCAAAAGGAGTTGCATAGTTACGTTCTCGCCCATCAAGACGACCAAGAGGCGTTTTATGCCTATGTAGACAAGTTGCACGAAGAAGGACACTGGATTGAGATGCCTCCAGTAGAATCTGTGGAGGACTTAGAAAAGTATCCTGAATTTACCGCACGCTTTCGTAACGGTTCTGAGCCGAAAGATCAAGCAGTCTAACAATGCGTTGGTGCGGACGGAATGGAGGTTATCGGTGAGAGTTCGAGGCTACTTGCCACCGCACAATTTCACCGTTATGCGGCCGAGTAATCTAGTTGCTGACTTGACCCATGACTCGCGTTCGGTTGGCGGGGAGGTATAACTATGGCGCTCATCATCGAGTTGCTCGGAACCCCACGGGTGGTGCGCGATGCTGTGGAGTGGCAGCCACGGGGTCGTAAGGGTTGGGGGCTGCTCGCATATCTGTTGCTGACGAACCGACCAGTTTCACGCGATCGGTTGGCGGAGTTGCTGTTCCCTGGGGCTGATGATCCGCTCGGTGCCCTACGCTGGAGTTTGTCGGATCTGCGGCGTCTGCTTGGCTCGGACTGCAAGCTTTATGGTGATCCGGTCGTCGTTGCGTTGCCGTCCACCGCTGTCGTCGATGTCGATTTGGTGCGTCGCGGCCGCTGGGACGAAACACTTGAGCTGCGTGGACTAGACCGAGATCTCCTGGAAGGCGTGGGGGTTTCGGGCAGTGCTGCTTTCGAGCTTTGGTTAGGGAACGAACGCCGCCGCCTCAGCGGTGCCGCCGAAGCAGTCTTGCACGAGGCAACCCTCGCCTGCTTGGCGGCGGGGCGCATGAATGATGCCCTCGGATATGCCTCGCGGCTGGTAGAACTGAACCCATTTGACGAGGCACACCATGTGTTGCTGGTGCAGTGCCTGCGAGCCTGCGGCGACCCAGTGGCAGCGGCTGAACAGGTTGCGCGGTGTACGGATCTCTTCCGGCGAGAGATGGGGATGGAGCCGAGTCCAACCCTGCGGGAGTCCGTCCACATGCCGACGCTCAATTCGTCCGATGCGCGCCCGTACTCTGTCCAGGCGATGCTGGAGGCGGGGGAGTCCGCCGTTGCGGCGGGTGCCATCAGTCAGGGCTTGCAGACCCTACGGGAGGCGGCGGCGCTAGCCCGTCAGGGACAGGATCACCACCTACTGGCTAGGGTATTGGTGGCGCTGGGCCATGCCCTTGTCTATATGGGGAGAGGTGGGGATGAGGAAGGCGGGGCGGTTCTGCACGAGGCGATCGCCTGGGCAATTAAGGCAGGCGACGCACACATCACCGCGATCGCTTACCGAGGACTGGCCTTCGCCGATCTGGAGCGCGGGCGCTATGACCGGGTTCAGGAGTTGGTGGGCATGGCAACCCGCTTGGCGGCGGGCAATGATGCCGAACTGGCCTGGATCGAGTCCATCCAAGGGGCGTGCCTGAGCGATCAGGGCTACTATTGTCAGGCAATCGAGGTACTCGGCTCGGCGATCGATCGGGCTGAACGAACCGATGCTGCTGATGCCAAGGTCTTTGCCCGTTCCTGGGTCGGTCGGTTGCACTTGCTGCGGGGCGAGTGGTCGGATGCCGCTCAGGTACTCGAACAGGCCCTGCGGGAATCGCGGGCGTGCTGGATCGCGTGGTCACCATTGCCCGACTCCCTCCTCGCTGAGGTGCAGATGCAAACGGGTGATCTGAAAGCGGCTGAGTCCCGACTTGAGCGGGCTTTTGTGATGGGACGGCAGCTCGACGACCCCTGTTTGGAGAGCATCTCGGTGCGTGGATTGGGGCTGGTCGCTATAGCACAGGGTCAAGCCAGCCGGGGTTATCGGCTACTCGTCGATGCGCCACGGTTGTCGCGGCGACTGCCAGACAGCTATCGCTGGATCGAGGCCTATGGGCTTGACGCGCTATGCACAGTGGCGATCGCCCAGGGGCAGGTGGCTGCGCCGCGCTGGGTCGCCGACTTGGAAGCGATCGCTGCCCGATGTGGGATGCGCGAACTGATCGCCCGATCACTCCTGCACCGTGCCCGTCTGGGCGAGACGGGTGCCTTTGATGCCGCTCGCGACTTGATCGGCACCATCGACAATCCCGTCCTCCACACTGATATGTCTGGTCTGGCTGATGGGTCTGATAAGCTGTTCCAATTCTAATTTGCATAATTTGCAGGCTCAGTCGATCGCAAAGTCCACAATTAAGCCACAATTAAGCCCACCATTAAGTCTCCAAAAGTGGAAGTCTCCAAAAGTGGTGTTGCTGAATAGCAACACCCATCCAAGAGATTGCGACGTTCCAGTGCAGAGACTTATTAGCTTGCGCGGCTAAAGATACAAAACTGTTCGCAAACCCTCATTTACCTCCTCCTGCAAATAGTCTGGCAGTGAACCAATGCGCTCAACCAAGAATGTTTTATCGATCGTGAAAATTTGAGAGACATTTGCAACAGAATCTCTTGACAAACCCGATGCCACACGAGGCAGCAACACATTGCCCGGTGCTTCTGCTAACTGAATATTTGAAGTGATAATTACAACGATAACTGTGCTAATACGACTTTGAGTAAAAGTATCATCTTGAACCACCAAAACAGGACGACGATAGCCAGGTTCCGAGCCTACCGGATTGAGTAAGTTCGCCCACCAAATTTCTCCCCGATACATTAAGCTGTCCCACTTCTAAATTTGCATAATTTGCAGGCTGAGATTTAATTTTCGTGCCCTCCGCGCACGAAAATTAAATGTGGAACAGCTTACCAATCCTCATGGGGCAGAGACATAAACTGCATCTTTGCCATCACTGGATCTAGTTCAGAGGACTCTTTAGAGTAAATTTGGTTCAGCTTGAGCAAAATTTGATCACGGTTGTACTGCTTCAAATAAGCTTTTAACGCTTTCGTGTAAAGCTCACTACGCGATAACCCTAGCTGCTGAGCTAATGCTTCTGCCTCTTCAAAAACTGAGTCTGGAAGCGAAATTGCCGTTTTCATGGTGATCTTGGCTGCAAGTCTTACTCCTTGAGTTATACCTTGGTTATACCAAAGCTGCAAGAGCCTTCACACGCTCCCTCACACGGGCATCGTTGATCATGGTGTCAACCACAGCCACCTCACAAGGAGGACAAGTCCCATGACCGCCCACACCCTCAACGATGTCGCTTGGACGGAACTGCGCGACGGTTTTACTGGCACCCTGATCCTGCCTACCGATCCAAGCTATGACGAGGCCCGCATCCTCTTCAACGCCATGATTGATAAGCGTCCAGCCGCGATCGCCCAATGTGAAACCATCGAGGATGTCGCCCAGGCGATCCGGTTTGGGCGGGCGCAGGAACTGGAGATCGCGGTGCGGTGCGGTGGGCATGGGGTCGCTGGCACCGCGCTCACCGATGGCGGTCTGGTGATCGACTTGCGGCGCATGAACCAGGTGACGGTCGATCCGGAGGCGCGCACCGCCACCGTGGGGGGTGGGGCGACCATGCGCGACTTCGACCAGGCTACAGCACCGTTCGGCTTGGCGACCACCGGCGGCCGGGTGTCCACCACTGGCATCGGCGGGTTAGCCCTGGGCGGTGGGGCGGGTTGGTTCGATCGCAAGTTCGGTCTCATGTGCGATAATCTGCTGGCCGTCGAGATCGTGACGGCTGACGGTGAACACCTACGAGCGACCGCCGATGAAAACCCAGACTTATTCTGGGCACTGCATGGGGGCGGCGGTAACTTCGGCGTAGCCACCTCGTTCACGTTCCGGCTCTATCCGCTGCGATCGGTCACTGCCGCCCTGCTGATGTGGAACCCAGATGCGGGACCCAATGTGATCCGCGCCTACCGCGCCTTCATCGAATCCGCCCCCGACGACATCAGTGGCGCGATCAAGTACCACACCGCCCCGGACAAGGACTGGGTTGCCAAGCATCTGGTCGGGAAGTTGGCTTGCACCACGCTCATCGTCTACGCAGGCAGCGAAGCGGAAGCCCGCGATGCCATGCGCCCCATGCTTAGCCTTGGACATGTCGGAGAGCTGATCGTCAAGGTTCCCTACGCCGAGTTGCAATCCATGCTCGACGACCCACCTGGCTACCGCAACTACTGGTCTGCCGAGTACCTCGATGCCTTCCCCGATGCCGCCATCGATTTGTTCTGTACACGAGCGACAGACATGATTGTGCCGTCGCCGTCTGAGCAGGTGTTGGTTCCTCTGGGTGGTGCGATCGCCCGCAGTCAGGCAAACTACCCCATCCCCTGGCGACACGCTGCATGGCATATCTTCCCGTTCGGACTCTGGGCTGACCCAGCCGACGATCAGCGGGCCAAGCAGTGGGCGCGAGACCTCCGTGCCGACATGCGCCCGTGGTCAAGTGGTGCCATCTACCTCAACTTCATCGGCGACGAAGGCCACGATCGCGTGGTGGCGGGTTTCGGTGCCCACAACTACGCACGACTCGCCACACTCAAAGCCCAGTACGACCCCGACAACGTCTTCCACCTCAACCACAACATCAAACCGAGTTGAGACTGGACGGCGATCGCCGCATCACTTTAACTCTTGCCCGAAGGCGCGATCGCCTATCCCGAAAACCCATGTAATCTCATGAAGATTTGCGGAATTGCTGAGCGCAAAGTTGTAAATATGGGGAGTAGATAAACTGTAAGAGCGAGAGCAGAGAACTTCTCCCTCTTCCATCCTTGTCTTAAGCGTCGCAAATCAGTTTCTTGACTCCTCCTAACTGAGAACATCCGCTTGGAGAAACTCCAGATGGAACAAGAGAAAGCCCCCGATAATCAACTAAAGCAAGACATTGAAAACCAAGACATAGACAGACATATTCTGAAGTTCACAAATAACCTTGAGAAGGAACCAGCGCAGATCCAGTCTGAACGAGCTAATGCAGGATTGGAACCTAAGTTTACTTCGATTCTGGACAAACTAGATCAACTAAACGTTCTGTTTCAAGAAAAAATTCAAGAGGACGCAACCAAAGCAGTTTTGTTCGATCGGCTTTACAGCCAGCTAACGGCTTACCGTGATGATTTTGTCTATAAGCATGTCATACAGCGAGTATTAAGGGATTTACTTCGGTTGTTTGACACACTCGAAGATACGCTTCAAGAAACAACATTAGCAAATTTGCAGCGCGAGGATTTGATTAGTCGGCTCCAGAGTTTTCATGCCCAGATTCTCAAGACTTTGGAGAAACAGGAGGTTGAACTAATCGAACACAATGACTTCATGCAGTTTGATGAAGCCACTCAAGAGGCAATCGATGTTCGGTCAGTCTATTCACCGGAAGACGATCAGAAAGTGCTTGAAGTCCAACGGAAAGGATTTAAATACCGTGATAGCGTTCTGCGATCGGCACGGGTGATTGTCGGCAGGTATGAAGGTCAAATAGTATCAGAAACCGCAGCAGATTCCAGTCAGCAATTCTAGTCACCACAAAGGGGAACAACTATGGCTAAGGTTATTGGTATCGACTTAGGAACAACGATGTCGGCAATGGCATATGTGAATGAATATGGACAGGCTGAGATCATTAAAAATGCAGAAGGACAGAATATTACTCCTTCTGTGGTGATGATTCGAGGTGAGGATCGAGTTGTTGGAAGGAAAGCCAAAAATTCAGCAGTTGCTAATCCTAAAAATGTGGTTCAGTTCATCAAACGCCGCATGTCTGAACCAGATTATGTGTTTAAAGATGAGAGCGGTAAAATCCATCGACCTGAGGAAATTTCTGCATTGATATTGAAAAAATTGAAGCAAGATGCTGAAGAAGCATTGGGAGAAGCGGTGACAAAGGCAGTGATTACGGTTCCTGCCTATTTTGGAGATCTAGAACGGCAGAGAACAAAACAGGCTGGGGAAATTGCAGGCTTTGAAGTGTTGGATATCATCAATGAACCAACTGCGGCTGCTATTGCCTATGGCAGCAAGCAAGCACAGGAAAACATAACTATCCTGGTTTATGACTTGGGTGGTGGAACCTTCGATGTCACAGTTATGCAGGTGGTGGGTGGAGGTGAACTCAAAGTATTACTCACCGAAGGCAATGCTTTTTTGGGCGGCAAAGATTTGGATGAGGCGATTTGCAGGTGCTTTGCTGAAAAGTTTGAGGAAACACATCAGATAAACCCTTTGAACAATTTAAAGACTTATCAGGAGTTTCTCAAAACCGCAGAGGAGGTCAAAATAGATTTATCAGCAGATATACAAACTGAGGTGAATCTAACCGCAGAAGGAAAGCCTCTAGACATCAAATTAACCAGAGATCAAGTTGAGAAGCTGATCGCTCCCTACATTGATAAAACTCAGGATTTGACTGAAAAAGTTTTAGAGAATGTTGCCCAGAAGCGAGTCAAGATCGATCAAGTTTTATTGGTTGGTGGTTCAACCCGAATTCCACTGGTGCAAAAGGTGGTTAAATCGCTAACAGGCAAAGAGTCCAAAAAAGGAATTAACCCAGATGAAGTTGTGGCGATAGGTGCAGCAATTTATGCAGCAGGACTTGATGGAATAACGATGCGAGATGCAGGTGGTAAAGCTCTCCCCGCTCTCAAAGTTCGCAATGTTACAGCGCACTCATTGGGCATTGTGACTAAGAACGATGCTCTAGAAGATATCAACTCTAAGTTGATTCAAAAAAATTCTGAAATTCCAGCAGAAGGTGAAGGAATTTTCACAACGATTAAGGACAATCAAACAGAGGTTGAAATTCAGATTATTCAAGGGGAAGATGAGAACCCTGAATATTGCACTAAAGTTGGCGATGCTGGTGTGCTGCAAGGAATTCCTCCCAAACCTAAAGGAATACCTAAAATCCAGGTGCGGCTGGGTTATGACAAATCAGGCATGGTTCATCTCTATGCCAAAGAGTTAGAGTCTGGGGCTGAACTGGTTGCAACTATCGAAAATCATGCGTTGCTCTCTGAGGAAGAGATGAAAAAAGTAACTGCAAAGGTGGAAGGATTGCGAGTAACTTGAGGTATAAGCAGCAATGACTAACAACAATGACAATGTCGATTACTTTGAAATTTTTGGTTTGTCCAGGCAAGACAGCCGAGAGGCTAATTTAGGCAAACTCAAAGAGATGACGGAGAAGCTTAGGAATCTGGGTGGATTGAAGGGTCAAGCCTTGCAGTTGTTCCACAATGATGCAATAGAGACGTTTAGCGAGGAAAAACGATACAAAAAATATCTCGAAAAATTGGATACTTGGAAAAGCTCAACTGACAGTAAATGGCAAGCAGAACTGGAGAGAGAGCGGCAAAGAGCAGAGGCTGAAGCTAAGAAACGGCAGGAAGCACAGCGACAGGTAAACGAAGCACAAAAACGCGAACAAGAAAACGTTAGAAGAGAAGCTGAGAAACGTCAGCAAGCAGAGGCTGCTGTTGAGGAAGCAAAACGTCGAGCAGAGGAAGCAAAACGTCGAGCAATAGAGGCAGAGCAACAAGCAATTGAAGCACAGCAACAGGCTGCTTCTCCTGCCAAAACTGGTTGGCAGCTTTTTGGAGAGATTGCTGGTGGTGTGGCAAAGCATATGATCGATCGCACTTTAGAACAGCGATCGGCTCAGAGTTCTTCTACCAGTAACTATGACAATCAATTAGCCCAGCCAACCGCAAATCTCAGCGGTGTTTGGCAGGATGGTCAGGGCATCATCTCTACCATTCAACAAAGGGGAAACCAAATTGCGGTTCGAGGCTCCTTTGGTTTCCAAATTGTGGGGGAGGGGATTGGTACAGTGAACGGTCGAACCGTACAACTGCGATCGCAGAGTTTCCAAGGTGTCACTGAATCACATCTTGAATTGTCTGCCGATGGACGACAGCTCAATGGCTGGGGGGTAAACTACACCACTGGTCAACGGTACTACGTTCAGCTATGGCGACGATGAGTTCGGTATGAATTGAATACATTCCGTTATCACTGGAAGCAACTTTATGGAGACCCATCCAGTTAGAAACTTAATTGAAGCCATTATTACCGCAGCTACCATTTCTGAAGCGATCGATCGGGCATGGTCAAATCGTCAGATTTTGCTGAGTCCTCAATGCTTTCGGGTGCTGATGGACATGCTGAAAGCAGAACAGGAGCAGCGAGGAAACAGTAAACGTTACGAAGCACTGATGCGGCTGAAACACTATAGAACTTCGCTATTCCAAGCGCGGTTACAGAATCCTGAGAATGCTGATAATGAAGCGATTCTTGCCACATTACCTGAGCTAATGGTGGTATCACTAAATCTCACGGTAGAGGATGTCATACAACTGTTTCAGAGTGGTGATATTGCGGCTCGAAAAGCTTTTTTCGCTGAGTTACTTCCTGCCCATCCAATCAACGACAACGAGGTCGTTTTCAGTCCTTACTTATATTTGGCACTGATGTCACTAGACACTTGGATTGATTCCTGCTGTCGAGGCGGTGACATTGAGCTAGGAATGATCTTCAGCAAAGCGGTGTATAAACTTTCTCAGCAGGTATTTGATGAGAACTTGAATCGAGATTATCTGTATACTGCTAAACGTGGGGCACGTAATTATGTGATTGCTCTGATGGCTTCAGGGCATCATTTTGAAGTCCTTCAATTTACAACAGAAGCAATTCAGTGGCTGGAAGCAAGAGAATCCAGAGACATGATTGCAGAACTGCTGCTGAACCAAGTGGAAACCCACCTCATTCTGGCTCAGGCGAACAAAAAACAAATTGATCAATTCCATTTTAAGCAGGCAGAAGTTCTTCTGGAGCAAACCGATTGGCAATCCCTCATTCCTGCCGATCGCCCTGCCGATCGTTGGCAAAAAATAGCTCTAGAAGAGCGCCTAAATAAACTCATAGATCGAGTGATTGTTCTACGACGGGAAAACCCAAACCACGTTGAAATGGAAAAACAAACTCGACATGACGTGCTGGAAAAGTTTAAGTCCCTTGCAGCTATTGTTTCTCCTGAAGATGAGCAACTAGAGGAACTATTTAAACGTGCAGAAACAGTCTTCAGTCGGGATATTGATAAGGACATTCCAGATTCCCAGGATGAGTGGGTCATTCAAACCCAACGACGAATGGACGCAATGAGTCATTTATTGAGTGGTGGAAGCCTAACGGATGTGATTACGATCGACGAAGATTCTCACGTTCAGTGGACTGAATCAGACCTAACCCAGTTTGAGAAACCGATTCGCAACCGTATTCAACTTCAACAGCGAATCCGACACGCAAGCCTCAGCTTTTCTCTGAAGCAGCAACCGGAATTTGAAAAGATTGAGCAGGCTAGAGTGTTACTGACAGATGCCTTGAAGTGGGCAAAAGAACACAATTTTCCGGAAGAAGAAAACAGCGCCTTGTGGGGTTTGTATTTGTATTACAACCACATTGGCGAATATCCCCCAGCCGTTGAAGCGTTGCAGACGCTATGGACAAATCTGGAAATAATCCGTGGTCGGATCGCTAATCCCTTAGAACGTGCTGGGATAATGGATAAATTTCCCAATTTGTTCAGCAGGCTGTGTCAATTGCTGCATCGAATCAAGCGTCCGGCAGAACTGTTGCAAGCGATAGAAGGAGGAAAGGGAAGATATCTAGCAGATGTTTTGCTGAAGCGAACCCATCAACTGGAACAAGACCAATCTTTTGCTATTCCTGCCCAATTTCTCCAAAAATTGCAGGAGCAGGGCAATGCTCATTACCTGACCTATTTTGTCGGTGATGAAGAAACCTATGCGGTTTTGATTGCCAAAGATGGAACCTTTCACATTCCCAATGATCCCATTCCCCTGGGACAAACCCAACTGAAACAATGGCTACACTACGATAATAAACAATACAATCCCCTCAATCCTAAAAGTTGGGGTAGTTTTATTAGTGGAGCTAGACGAGTTATTAAGGATTTACCTGAGCGATTAGCTCCCTTAATAAGCTGGCTAGAGGATCTGGTTGAGCGATCCATCCTGCAACAGGACGATCATCTTTGTTACTGTCCAGACGAACAATTGCACCTGATTCCGCTGCACTATATTCCATTCCGAGGTGAACCTCTCGTAAAACTCTTTTCAATATCACGAATTCATAGTGCAGCCGCATTAACAGCCATTCTCAATCGCAAACCGCTTCGTCCTGCTCAATATACCGCTGTGCATATTTCAGCCCAGAGCGATCGCGATCCCGAACTCAGCAACATTGCAGAAAAACTAGCGGCTTTTCGTCGCGTTCCAGACTGGCTCAAACAAAGTCGGCTAACCGGACAGATTGTTGCTGAAGCAGAGGCAGATTTGCCAACGGTTGCTGCACTTCCCTTGAAACAAAGATTGGTTCATTTTGCCACCCATGGCATCTTCCCGGATTGGGATACTGAAGGTCGTGCCATTAACCCTTATGAGAATTCAGGCTTGCTTTTGGCACAGCATGGACAATTACCAGTCACCAAAGAAGGAACCACTACGCCCACATCCCAACAGGTGTTTGATCGGACGCTAGACTTGACCCCCCAACAAGTCTTCGATCGCAAGCTAGATTTCTGGGGCAGTCACGTTACTCTATCAGCTTGTGTGAGTGGTCTGTCTAAAGAAGGCATTGGCGGAGATGCCCTTGGACTGGAATGGGCGTTGCTCCAGGCGGGAGCAACCAGTTTACTCGCGACTCACTGGAATGCGTATGTGGAATCGGTAGCAGAATTTAGTGAAATGTTTTATCAAAAATGGTTATTTGAAGGAGTTTCACGGGCTGTGGCTTGGCGTGAAACTGTACTGAACTTGATGCAGAAAAATCCTCTGCCTGAGCATCATGTAAAACATCCTGAATTTTTCTGGGCAGCCTTTAGCTTGTCTGGAGATTGGCGGTAAATACACCCTTAACTCAATCTAGGAGAAGAACTCATGACCTCTAACTTAAGCGATCGCATCAGTGCATTAAGTGATCTGCGGGTAGTCGAATTTCTCCAGTACTTTAATCAGAGTCTGCTGGATGGTGTAGTGGGTGATTTAGAGCCACTGTTTGCAGACATTCCTCCTTCTATTCGTGAAATTCCAGGATTTGATCGCATTAAACGTCTTTACCTGGAAGAGGAAGAAATTCAGTTAGACGAGGCGGAATCGATTGCAGTCTCTCGTCAGATCTTACAGGCTCTGGCCCAGAATCCCAGGTTGTCTCCCCTGCTAGAAAAAGCGTTGGATACCTATGCCGATCGAGAAGGGGGCACTGCAAAAAATATCCTGGCAGTTGGATTGACAGCTTCAATGATGCTTTTGGCAGGAAACATGAGATCCTTTGAAGTTGAAGCCTTTGGAGTTAAGTTATCTGTCGGGAATGAAGGAGTGAATCAAGAAATGGTTGAATTCACCAAAGCCCTGGTCAATCCTCTAGCTAATTTACCAGCGAAAGGGAAATAGCTGATTTCATCTTTAGATAACAGAGTTCAAGCAAATCTAGAGACAGAACAGGACTTTTGCTTGGGTGATTACCTTCAACCCCTCAGCATTGAAGCTCACTGCTCAAAATTTTGACCACAAGGCTCTAACATCCAGCCTTTGCACTCAAAAAATAAAGCTCAGAACCTGGAATGTTGAGCAAATTGCTCCAACTCCGAGCTTCTGAGCCTCAACTTTCGACCTCTGAGGTCAAGCTACAGAGTCAAATTTGTAGTCAGGCTCCTCACAAGTTCCTCAAACTTTTTGTTTAATCTGAAGAGTATAGTAAGCGATCGCAGTTTTATGTTCTAGAAGTTGCTTGATTCTGCCGTTAATAAATTTTATTAGGAGGCTTGATATGTTTCTAACTCACAAGCCCACAGATGTTTTAGTTGAAGTGATGGACTTGATTGATTTGTTCAATCCCTGTTGTTCAGAAATTACTGGTAGAGAACATGCAGGGGAAGAACTGCAAGATCCGACCACTTTTCTGAAAGCAGAACTGATGTTTCCATCGGGTGAAGCCTTGCCGCGATGCTGGCTAGATCGATATTACCGTAACACCCAGCAACCGTCTCGCCTAAGCGATCGCCAACTCACCCCTCCATAACCGATACCAATTTAGAAAATGAATCAACAAACATTTGCGACCATTGACGGGAATGAAGCCGTCGCTCAAGTTGCCTATCAACTGAACGAAGTCATTGCCATTTACCCGATTACTCCCTCTACGCCAATGGGTGAAGGAGCAGATGTTTGGGCATCGGAAGGCAAGCCAAACCTCTGGGAAACTATTCCCGCGATCGTTGAAATGCAGAGTGAAGGCGGGGTTGCCGGAACCATTCACGGAGCTTTACAAACGGGTGCATTAACGACAACTTTTACCGCATCGCAGGGATTATTGCTGATGATCCCAAATATGTACAAGATTGCCGGTGAACTGACACCGACCGTATTTCATGTAGCAGCCCGATCGCTGGCAGCACAGGCGCTTTCTATCTTTGGCGATCACAGTGATGTAATGGCAACTCGTGCCACTGGATTTGCCATGCTTTGCGCTGCTTCTGTGCAAGAGGCACAGGATTTTGCCCTGATTGCTCAAGCAGCCACGCTACAATCTAGAATTCCGTTCCTGCACTTTTTTGATGGCTTCCGCACGTCCCACGAAATCGCAAAAATTGAATTGCTCGATCAGGACGATCTGCGTTCACTAATCAATGAGGAGTTGATTCACGCTCACCGATCGCGTGCCCTGTCACCCGATCGCCCCATATTGCGAGGGACAACCCAAAATCCAGATGTCTATTTTCAAGCAAGAGAAACAGTCAATCCCTATTACACAGCCTGTCCAACGATTGTTCAAACTGTGATGGATCAGTTTGGTCAGTTAACGGGAAGACACTATCACCTGTTCGATTATCACGGTGTATCCGATGCCGAACGAATTATTGTGTTGATGGGGTCGGGTTGTGAAGCAGTTCATGAAACAGTTGATGATCTGAATGCGCGTGGCGAAAAAGTGGGTGTCGTAAAAGTGCGGCTATATCGTCCTTTTGATATCCAACGCTTTGTTGAAACGTTACCAAACAGCGTACAATCGATCGCCGTTCTCGATCGCACCAAAGAACCGGGTAGCACAGGCGAACCGCTGTATCTCGATATTGTCAACGCAATTCACGAAGCTAATTCAAAATCTTCTAGCACAGCGGCGCGTAGCGCTATCCAAAATCTAAAATCTCTTATCGGCGGTCGCTATGGGTTATCTTCCAAAGAATTCACACCCGCGATGATCAAGGGAATTTTCGATCACCTGGCAAGCCGGGAACCCAAAAATCACTTCACGATCGGCATCACAGATGATGTCACCAACACTAGCCTGGACTATGATCCTGATTTCTCCATTGAACCGAATGATGTCATTCGTGCGATATTTTATGGACTGGGTTCAGATGGCACCGTGGGAGCAAATAAGAACTCTATCAAGATTATTGGTGAAGAAACCGATGACTATGCTCAGGGATATTTTGTGTATGACTCAAAGAAATCTGGCTCTGTGACTATTTCTCATTTGCGGTTTGGCTCTCGACCCATTCGATCGACTTATTTAATTCACCGCGCTAACTTTGTGGCGTGCCATCAACCTGCTTTGCTGGAACGGTTCGACGTGCTTCAATCGATTGAATCGGGAGGAACTTTTTTACTGAATAGCCCCTATCCTCCAGATGAAGTATGGCAGCATCTCCCTCAATCCGTGCAATCGCAAATTATCCACAAACACCTGAATGTTTATGGGATTGATGCTCACAAAATAGCGCGAATCAGCGGTATGGCTGGGCGCATTAACACCGTCATGCAGGTGTGCTTCTTTGCCCTTTCCGGTGTCCTGCCCAGAGAAGAAGCGATCGCCTACATCAAACGATCGATCGAGAAAACCTATGCGAATAAAGGTGATGAAATCATTCAGATGAATCTGAAGGCGGTTGATCAGACGTTGGAGCATTTATACAAAGTAAAAGTTCCTGACTCCATCACGGTAGGGATGGGCGTGCATTCATCCCTACCTTCTCTACCTTCTCTACATGATACGGCTCCTGTCTTTGTTCGAGAAGTATTGGGACAGATGATGGCTGGATGTGGGGATCAAATTCCGGTCAGCGCCCTACCCGCCGATGGCTCCTATCCGACAGGTACAGCCAAGTGGGAAAAGCGCAACATCGCACAAGAAATTCCGGTGTGGGATACTGATGTTTGCGTTCAGTGTGGCAAGTGTGTGATGGTGTGTCCTCATAGTGTGATTCGCAGTAAAGTGTATGAGCCACAGGAATTAGCGAATGCTCCTGCTACATTTAAGAGTGCCGATGCTAGAGATCACAGTTGGCAGGGGTTGAAATTTACAATTCAGGTTGCCCCAGAAGACTGTACAGGATGCGGAATTTGTGTGGATGTTTGCCCTGCCAAAAACAAAGCACAGCCACGCCTGAAAGCCATCAACATGCAACCCCAACAACCGTTACGAGAACCCGAACGAGAGAATTGGGATTTCTTCTTGAAGATGCTCAATCCCGATCGCCCGTTACTCAATCTGCACAAGATTAGTCACCAACAGATGCAAGAACCACTGTTCGAGTTTTCGGGTGCTTGTGCAGGTTGTGGGGAAACACCCTATCTCAAATTAGTGAGCCAGCTATTTGGCGATCGGGCATTGATTGCCAATGCTACGGGCTGTTCTTCCATCTATGGTGGTAATTTGCCGACGACACCCTGGACTCACAATGCCGAAGGACGCGGCCCTGCTTGGTCGAATTCTCTGTTTGAAGATAATGCTGAGTTTGGTCTTGGTTTTCGCGTGTCAATTGACAAACAACGTGAATTCGCCAGTGAACTTCTTCAGCAGTTAGCTACTCAGATTGGTGAAGAATTAGTTGATGCAATCCTGAATGCTACTCAACGAGACGAAGCCGATATCTACGAACAACGGGAACGAGTTTCATTACTGAAAAAACAACTCCAAACTCTCGCCAATGAACCATCAAATAGCAATTTAAAATCCAAAATCTATAATCTAGAAACCCTTGCCGATCTCTTTGTGAAAAAGAGCATCTGGATCATCGGCGGAGACGGTTGGGCGTATGACATTGGTTTCGGTGGGTTGGATCATGTTTTAGCAAGCGGGCGGAACGTTAACATCCTGGTTCTAGATACCGAAGTCTACTCCAACACGGGAGGGCAAATGTCTAAATCCACGCCACGGGGAGCCGTCGCTAAATTTGCAGCAGGGGGCAAGCCTGCACCCAAGAAAGATCTGGGTTTGATTGCCATGACCTATGGGAATATTTACGTCGCTAGTGTGGCAATGGGAGCCAAGGATGAGCATACGCTCAGAGCCTTCCTGGAAGCCGAGGCGTATGACGGCCCATCGCTGATGATTGCCTATAGCCATTGCATTGCTCACGGGATTGACATGAGTACGGCAATGCAGAATCAAAAGGCAGCGGTTGATTCCGGGCGGTGGCTCCTCTATCGATTCCATCCCGATCGCCGCAAGCAAGGAGAAAACCCGCTGCAACTCGATTCTCATTCACCTAAAATTCCCGTTGAGCGATCGATGTATTTAGAAAATCGATTTAAGATGTTGACCAAGAGTAAGCCGGAAGCTGCAAAACAGCTACTAGAGGAAGCCCAACAGGATGTCAACACTCGCTGGCAGATGTATCAATATCTGGCTGCCCGACCAACCGAAACATTTCAGTAAAGCAGGGGAAATAGGCGATGAATTTAACCACAACCTATATGGGATTAACGCTGCGATCGCCCCTCGTACCTTCCGCCTCCCCGTTGTCCGAAAGGATTGATAATATTCAGCGGATGGAAGATGCGGGTGCTGCTGCTGTTGTCATGCATTCCTTGTTTGAAGAGCAGTTGCGACTGGAGCGTTACGAACTGCATCACCATTTGACTCACGGAACTGAGAGTTTTCCTGAAGCCCTCACCTATTTCCCTGAACTGAGCAGCTTTCGGGTTGGACCAGAGGAGTATCTGGATCATATTTGCAAAGCCAAGGAAAAAACTTGCATTCCGATCATTGCCAGCTTGAATGGTTGCTCAGCAGGCGGATGGATCAACTACGCTAGACAAATTGAGCAGGCAGGAGCCAATGCCTTGGAGTTGAATGTGTATGACGTACCGACCGATGCAACCCTACCAGGAGAACAAATTGAGCAAACTTATGTTGAGGTTCTCAACGCCGTTAAAGCGACCGTCTCTATTCCTGTGGCAATGAAGCTCAGCCCATACTTTACCAACATGACGAATATGGCAAAGCAGTTGGACAGAGTCGGAGCAAATGCTTTAGTGTTATTCAACCGCTTCTATCAGCCTGATATCAATTTAGAGACGCTGGAGGTTGAACCAAATGTGCTGCTGAGTACTCCCCAGTCGATGCGGTTGCCAATGCGTTGGATTGCTATTCTCTACGGGCACGTCAACGCAAATTTAGCCGCTACCAGTGGCATTCATTCCGGGCGAGATGTGCTGAAAATGCTGATGGCAGGTGCTGATGTCACCATGCTTTGCTCGGTGCTACTGCGACACGGCATTGATCAGATTCGCGTGATTGAGCAGGAAATGCGCGAGTGGATGGAAGAACATGAGTACGAGTCCGTGCGGCAACTGCAAGGGAGCATGAGTCAAAAAAATTGCCCGAATCCCAGCGCATTTGAACGGGCGCAATATATGCGATCGCTCCAAACTTATAAACCTGAAGCTTCCTACTATGAAATTCGTGGATGAATATCGGGATGCAAAAGCGGCTCAGCAGTATGCAAAAGCGATCGCCCAGATCACCACTCAGCCCTGGACAATCATGGAAATCTGTGGTGGACAGACTCACTCCATTGTTAAATTTGGCATTGACGAATTATTGCCAAACGAGATCACGCTGATTCACGGTCCTGGCTGTCCAGTGTGTGTTACGCCTGTGGAGTTAATCGATCGCGCTGTTGCAATTGCTGCTCTCCCCGATGTCATCTTCTGTTCCTTTGGCGATATGCTGCGAGTGCCCGGTAGCCAACAGAACTTACTGACTGTGAAAGCAAACGGTGGCGATGTCCGCATGGTGTATTCACCCCTGGATGCCCTCAAACTGGCTCAAACCCATCCCACCCAACAGGTTGTTTTCTTTGCGGTTGGCTTTGAAACCACTGCACCCGCAACCGCAATGGCAGTCTACCAAGCCGCTCAGCAAGGCATCACAAACTTCTCCCTGTTGGTGTCCCATGTTCTGGTGCCACCCGCCATGACAACTATTCTGGCTTCCCCTCAGAATCGAGTGCAGGGATTTTTAGCGGCTGGTCATGTTTGCACCGTCATGGGCTATACCGAGTATGAACCGATCGCTCAGACATATCAGGTGCCGATCGTGGTGACAGGATTTGAACCGTTAGATATTCTGCAAGGAATCTATTGGTGTGTAAAACAACTGGAGGAAGGGCGATCGGAGGTAGAAAATCAATATGCTCGCTCGGTGCGTCGTCAAGGGAACGAAATCGCTCAACAATTGATCCGGGAAGTGTTTGCGATCGTACCGCGTCAATGGCGCGGCATTGGTGAGATTCCTCAAAGTGGGTTAGGACTGCGTGAAACCTATTGTGAATTCGATGCTGAACGCCGTTTTAACACTGACAGCACACCCATTGTAGAGTCTGCTGAATGTATCAGTGGACTAATTTTGCAAGGCATCAGAAAACCGCCTGAATGCGCTGCTTTTAGTACTCGTTGCACTCCCGAACATCCGCTCGGCGCACCGATGGTGTCATCAGAAGGAGCCTGTGCCGCATATTACCGTTACCAAATAAATGGAGACTGAGATGAGTGAAAAAAATGAACAAACGAAACAGATTGCCGCACAGATCCTCGCTGGACTGTTGAGTAATCCTCATATCTACGCCAGCATGAGCGACGAGGGGGCACAAGCTCCACAGGTACAAGAACTGATGGGAGTGGCGATCGAAATGGCGGAACATTTGATTGCCAAAGTTGAAGAAAAGGTCGCGACAGAATGACTATCCCCGCAGATTTCAACCTGTCTTGTCCGATTCCAATTCAGCAATATCCTACCATTCTGCTGGCTCATGGCGGTGGCGGGAAGCTGATGCACCAACTGATTGAGCAGATGTTTCTGCCGACATTTGGGACGTGCAATGGCATTCAACATGATGCCGCAACGCTGACGCTATCGGGTCAGCGAATGGCATTCACAACCGATTCCTATGTGGTTCAACCGCTGTTTTTTCCGGGTGGCGATATTGGCTCACTAGCGGTCAACGGCACGGTCAACGATCTGGCAATGGCAGGGGCACGTCCGCTTTACCTCAGTGTCGGCTTTATTCTAGAAGAGGGATTGCCGATGGAAACGTTGTGGCGAGTGGTGCGATCGATGCAGCAAGCCGCTGAAGCCGCAAAGGTGCAAATCGTTACGGGCGACACTAAAGTGGTAGATAGAGGCAAAGGCGATGGAATGTTCATCAATACAGCTGGGATAGGTGTTGTTGAACATGCCCAGCTTATTGCCCCACAAAGCGTTAGAGCCGGAGATGGGGTGTTGCTCAATGGCGATCTTGGGCGACACGGCATTGCTGTGATGTCTGCCAGAGAAGGATTAGCGTTTGAAACGACGATCGCCAGCGACTCAGCCCCCCTGTCTGATTTAGTGCTGGAATTACTGGCAGCCAGAATCGAAATCCATTGCTTGCGAGATTTGACTCGCGGTGGGTTAGCCAGCGCATTAAATGAAATTGCTCTGGCGGCTAGAGTGACGATCGCGATCGATGAAACCCAAATTCCCGTCTGTGAAGAAGTTCAGGGAGCCTGTGAGATTCTGGGGCTTGATCCGCTGTATGTTGCCAATGAAGGACGATTGGTTGTGTTTGTTCATCAGAGCGATGTAGAGAAAACGTTAGAGATAATGAGAGAGCATCAAAAGAGATATCAAAAAGTATCAGATTTAGAACAGAATTTCATTGCTCAATCTGCAATAGAGACACAAGCTTGCATCATCGGCAACGTTACAGAACAAACTTCTAGAGGTATCGTCACTCTCAAAAGCAAAATTGGAATGAACCGCCTGATTGATCTGTTGAGCGGTGAACAGTTACCTCGAATTTGTTAGGAAATTGGTGAACATTTTCCACATCTAGCTACCTCTAGTAAATGAGCGTCTTACTGTTTTCCATTTTATAACTATATAGTAATACAACTGATCAAAAATAAAGACTGGATCAACTAACTTTACAACTGCACTATCTCTACAATGTGTGAATTCGCTTAGTCAGAAATTGTTTAACCTGCGCGGCAAGTCCAGGTTCGCTGGCTTCGGCAAACTCGTAGTAAGCCCGCACGATCGGCTTGTTAACATCGATTAACGCCTCCAAATCGATCGGCGTTGCAGCGACCACAACATCGGCAGGTGTGTTGTTAATGGTTGCTTGGAGTGCTTCTAGCTGTTCAGTAGAGTAGCCCATTGCAGGCAAGATGGAATGCAGGTGAGGATAGTTCGCATAAACTTCAGCGATCGCTGGAACCGCAAAGGGGCGCGGATTGACAATCTCTAAGGCATGGGCATGGGTAGCTGCGACAAACCCTGCTCCATAAGGCATTCCACCGTGGGTTGTGGTCGGTCCATCTTCAATCACGAGTACCTGCCGATCGCGCACTGCTTCCGGATTGGCAAGGCGGATAGGCGAAGCACCTCGGACGATCGTTGCGGTGGGATTGACCAATCGGGCTGCTTCAGTGACGCGCTGAATATCAGTCGTTGCCGCAGCATTCACTTTTGCCACCACAATAATGTCTGCCATCCGCAGCACCGCTTCACCCGGATGATGGGTCGTCTCATGTCCCGGACGCAACGGATCAACCAGAACGATATGCAAATCGGGACGGATGAAGGGAAAATCGTTGTTTCCCCCATCCCACAGAATCAAATCAGATTCCTGCTCCGCCAAGTTTACGATCTCGGCGTAATCAACTCCAGCATAAACAATGTTGCCTTCCTCTAAATGAGGTTCATATTCTTCCCGTTCCTCAATGGTGCAGTTTGCCACTATTAAATCGGCTCGACTGGCAAAGCGTTGCACACTCTGCCGCTCCAGATCGCCGTAAGGCATCGGGTGACGAATCACGCCGACTCGAAAGCCCCATTTCCGCAACAGGTTCGAGAGCCAGCGTGTGGTTTGTGATTTGCCACAACCCGTTCGCACCGCAGACACCGCAATCACAGGCACTTTGGCGTTCAGCATCGTGCGCTTAGGACCGAGCAAGCTAAAGTCTGCGCCAGCCGCCACTGCTTGCGAAGCCAGATGCATCACATGGGCATGGGGGACATCGCTATAGGCAAAGATGACTTGATCAATCTGCTGCTCTTTGCAGAGTGCATCTAGCTCCGACTCATCGACAATCGGAATTCCATCGGGGTAGAGAGAGCCTGCCAGCGCAGCCGGATAGCGGCGATCGGCAATGCCAGAAATTTGCGTCGCAGTGAATGCCACAACCTCAGTTTGAGGATTGTCACGATAAACCAGGTTGAAGTTATGAAAATCACGACCCGCTGCACCCATAATCACGATACGAGTACGAGATTGGGTATTTTGATTCAGTATATTATTTGTCATGTTTTTACCCTCTGTACCGCTTACAAATGGGTTTCAGCGGAATCATCATAGTCAAAAACTGGTGAAAAAAACTGCTGTCAGGCTCAGCCCTAATGCCAACAGCAGATTGGATTTCTGAGTTCAATTTCACTGGATGATTCGGCTGCCTTTGTGCGGATGGCGATCGCCCCAGCAGCGATTAACGGAACAATTGCCAGCAACGCAACAGTTGTAATACCGAAGTCCTGAGTTTTTTTGGGTAGTCACTCCATAGGAAACAGCTACTATCAAGGCAAGACCTAAAAAAGCAATGCCAAGCACGCTG